>CAZPUI010000528.1:0-4131 GCA_964589695.1 uncultured Solibacteraceae bacterium
ACCTGGGACATATCGGGGCCACCCTGGGTTTGATCATCGGCTTTACCTTCCTTCTGGAAACAGCCGGGGCAGTGCTCATCCATTCCGCCATGAAGGATGCGGGCCTGCCCCCAGACCAGCTCCTTTTCTTCTCCGTGTTCCACAGCGTTTCAGCCTTCTGCAACGCGGGGTTCAGCACCCTGGGTCCCGGGCTGGCGGACCCCATGGTCGCCCAGCACCGAGGCTTGCTGGGGACCATCATGGCCCTCATCGTGCTCGGGGGCCTGGGCTTCCCTGTGGTGCGCCAGTTCTACACCTACCTGACGGGCCACCTCAGGTTCCGGCTCCGCCTCACCCAGCGGGTACCCGCACGATTAAGTGCCAACAGCCAGATCGTACTCCTCACCACCGCTGCCCTCCTGGCTTTCGGCACACTGGCCATCTGGCTCACGGAATTCGTGCTTGGCTCTGGACCCGCCACGGTGAGTCCCGGCTTCACGGCATTGTTCCATTCCGTCACCGCCCGCACCGCCGGCTTCCACATCACCGACCCCGGCGCCATGCTGCCCGCCACCGTGGCCCTGATGATCCTCCTGATGTTCATCGGGGGCAGTCCTTTGAGCACCGCGGGCGGCATCAAGACATCCACCCTGGCGGTGGCGGTGCTTTCCCTGCGGCGAGTGCTCATGGGACGGCGGGACATCGAAGCCTTCCACCGGCGCTTCGATGACGAGCTGACCAACCGTGCCCTCTCCATCGTGCTGCTGGCGGCGGCCTTCCTGGCCCTGGTGACCCTGGGGCTCCTGGTCCTGCACCCGGAGCTCCCCCCCTTTGACCTCTTGTTCGAAGCCACCAGCGCCATAGGCACCGTCGGATTGACCCGGGGCGTGACCCCCAAGCTGGGGCCCGAGGCCAAACTCCTGCTCGCCTTTGCCATGCTGGTGGGAAGGGTTGGCGTCCTGAGTTTCGTGGCCAGCTTCCTCCCCCGAAGGACCCGCCCCGCCTTCCGCTACCCCGAAACCACCATCGTGCTCAACTAAGCCGTTGCGTAAAAACAACTTGAACAATTCGGTAGCGGTCCGACATCAGGTGCCGCAGAAGAACAACCCGAACAGCACAGGTTGTTCTTGCGCGGCCCCTAACCATTGCCGCTCGCCTTGTGGGATCACGCGACTGACCTCGAGCCATCGAACCCGGATATTTTGTAACCGACCCTGTGGAGATCCGACATGCGCTACCTGATCATTGGGCTGGGCGTCTTCGGGCGGAATCTGGCCCACCATCTGGCGCAGCAGGGCGCGGAGATCCTGGCCCTCGATCGGCGGGACGACACGGTGGCCGCCATCAAGGACGAGGTGGCCACCGCAGTCACGGCCCCCTTTGATGACCCCACGGTCCTGGAGCGCTTTCCCATCCGGGACTTCGACGCGGTGATCGTGGCCATCGGCGATGATTTTGAAGCGTCCCTGGCCTTCACCATGAAGTCCCAGGAGCTCGGGGCCAAGCGTCTTGTGTGCCGTGTCCTGTCCCCCATGCACGAACGTCTGCTTCGCCTGCTGAAGGTGGATCGCCTCGTCATCCCCGAGGAGTTCGCCGCCCGGGGGCTGGCCCTTTCCTTGACGCTCCAGGGCGCTCTCCAGGGCACCGACCTCGGCAGCGGTTATGCCCTGGTGGAGGTCCGCATTCCGGAACGGTTCGTGGGCACCTCATCCGAGTGGCGGAGCAGCCTCATGGAAGCCCACCGCGTCTCCCTGGTCACGGTGAAGCGACCGGAACGAGGGCTGCTGGAGGCCGCCCTGGGCAAGACCGCCGCCCCAGAGGCACCCCTGCGCACCCTGGGCATCCTTTCCCCCAGTGAGACCCTGAAAGCAGGGGACCAGCTTGTTCTCTTCGGCCGGGACAAGGACCTTCTTCGGTTCATGGAGGAGGCGAGCCTCTCCTGAGGTATCCGTTCAAGTGACTCCCAGAAGGGGATCGGAGGCACGAAGCACGCGAAAAGGGCGAGAGATCGCGGAGCCCACGAATCCATGAAGAGTCCTGACACCCTTACACCGTGGGATCGACGCCCACCCCTTCCCAGGGCGCGGTGCGGCGCACCTCGGTGTGCACCTCCTCCACCCAGGCCTTCCAGGCGGCGTCGGACCAGGGGGTCATGGGAGAGTCCAGACGCTGGCGGAGGACCTTGAAGCCCTCCGCAGCGGGGAGCCAAAGGCGCTCGGGTAGGGACTTCAGGGCCTCCACGGCCTGGCGCACGGCCTCATTGGGCTGGCAGACCAGCAGGGCCACATGGCCGGCCTCCAGGGCCTGGCGCAGGCGATCCTCCCAGTCCGCGGCGGCGCATCCCCCCATTTCCAGGGCGTCGGGGATGAAGATCCCCCGCACGCCCCAGGGGTTCTCCGCCACCGAGCCCCGGTGGAGGCTGGCGGGGCGTCCCTCCGAGTGGGGGGTCTTCACGTGGGCCACCATGATCAGGCGGGAATCCTGGGCGAGGGCCTGGAAGGGCCGCAGGTTACGCGCCACCACCTCCGGGTCCGCGAGCGCCGGGAGGGCCCTGTGGCTGTCCACGGTGGTGCCCCCCAGGCCGGGGAAGTGCTTGAGGCAGCCCTGGACCCCCTGCCCCTCCAGGCCCCAGAGGAAGGCCCCGGCGGCCCGGGCCGTTTCCCCGGGATAGGGGCTGGCGCAGCGGCCCTTCAGGCCTGTGCCTTCGTGCCCATCGTGCAAGTCCGCCACCGGTGCGAAATCCACCTGGATGCCCAGGAGGTCCAGGCCGCGCCCCCACAGCGCGCCCCAGCGCGCGCAGGCCTCCACCCCCCCCGTGCGCCACACATGCCGCAGGGGCGGCGTGGGGCCCACCCAGCCCTTCAGCCGGGAGACGGGTCCCCCCTCCTGGTCCAGGGCCACCGCCAGCGGAGCCCACCGGGCCCGCAGGTCAATCACCAGGGCATGGCAGCGCCGGGGGCCCGCCTCCGGATCGGGATCCAGGTTCTTGGCGAAGAGCACCACCCCTCCGGGGCGCGGGTCCTGGGGCACCTCCGCAGCGTCCCGACCATCGAATCCCATCCACAGCGTGTCCAGGGGGCCCATGCGCACCTCCGGGACTACGCTACCCTAGGCGCTGTCCAGAAATTAACTGGTCGATTGCTGGAGGTCAGCCGCGTGATCCGACAAGGCGAGCGGCGCAGGGGGATGTGGTTCATCCCACAAGCCGCTCAACACAGTCGGGCGCGCGGCTGGCCCCAGCCCTTCGGGTGCGGGCGGCGGGCGGCGCCTGGCCGTGTCGAAGGCCCTTGACATGGAACCACCATGCCTGCGGGCCTTCTCCTTGCCATGCTTGCCCGGCGCTCCGCACAGTCGGTCAGGTAATTTCTGGAGAGCGCCTCAGCCCTTGATCCGGGGCACCGTGAGTTCGTAGACCTTGGCGTCCAAAAAGATCCGCAGGGCGTCCCCGCAGAGAAGGCCTGCCTGGGTCTCCGCCTCCAGGATTTCCAGGCTGCGGGGCACGGAGACGGCCACCTTGTACGGCCGGTCCGCGGCCACCAGGGCGTCGTACACATCGCAGATGGCCATGAGCTTGCTCTGGGCCGGGATCTGGTCCGCCTTGAGTCCCCGGGGATAGCCCATGCCATTCAGACGTTCGTGGTGGGCGTACGCGATCTCGGGAAGGTCCGCCAGGGCCCCCGTCCAGGGGATCTGGCTAAGGAAGCGGTAGGTGTGGGTCACGTGGCTGTTGATCTCGTCCCGTTCCCCTGCGGACAGGCTGCCCTTGGGGATGCGCAGGGCCAGGATCTCGGGCTGCTCGATGATGCGGCGGGGCGCTCCATCATGGTTCCCGAATTGGAGTTCCTCCAGTTCGTCCATCTTGTCCTGGATCTCCTTGGGCAGCACCGTGGGCTCGTTGCAGCGCAGGATCAGGTACACCAGGCGCCGACTCTCCTCCCGACGCTGGCGCAGAACCTCCTGGAAATGGCCCGGGGCGTAGGCCTGCCCACACGCCCAGGCGGACTCGAAGAGCTCCACGGCCAGCTCCAGATCCCGCTGGTACATGCGCTGGAGGATGGCGTCGATGCGGTCCGGCTCCAGCTTCTTGGCCTTCACCAGCACCTGTTCCCGCACCCCCACCTTGCCGAAGTCATGCAACAGGCTGGCGTACCG
>CAZPUI010000529.1:0-4103 GCA_964589695.1 uncultured Solibacteraceae bacterium
ATGACACCGATCACGGTCACTGTGGCGTGATGCACGGCCATGAAGTGGACAACGGATTCCTCATCCGAAATGCGGGTTTCCACATGGACCTGCCCCGGACGGAGCATCCCGACGGCGATGCCGGGGCGACTCTCAGGGAAGAGTGCCCGATGCCAGCGGCAGAGTCGATCCAGGGAGACAAGGGCGTTTGGGTTCTGCATGGCATCCAAGAGAACTGCACCCACCCCATCCGCCATGCGATCAATAGGAGCATTTCTGTCCACGGGTAGCCCGAGGTAGCGGGCGATGGAGTTGGCCATGGAGGCTGGGTTGATTCGCTCCCCCTCGATAGCGCTGGTGCTCACCCCTTCAAGTGAGAGCACTTGAGCAAGCACCTCCTTAAAGGCCTCGGGAGAAAGAACGCGGCTGGCCATTTGGAGTCGCCCCAAGGCTTGATGCGCTATTCCAAGCGGCCCCACCAGCTGGTCCCACTGCCAGGTGAAGGCAGGCCAGTCTGCGTGCTGCCAGATCCATCGACCCTGGATCTGTTCCTCGGGGATGAGAATGCCGGGAGCGCGACGGAGGGCCTCCGGCTGTGAGGAATCCGAGAGATTTGGGCCCACACCTTCCTCCGAATGGAGGCGTTCGGTGGTTTTTGCACGGGGAAGGCGAGCTCGTTTCATGCTAATCACGTCCAATTATGATGTGATTGTGCGTACTAATCGGCTCATGAGCAAGGGGCAAAGGCAGAATGTTCGGGTGGCCCAATTGTGAGAGCCTCTAGTCTCCATCGAAGATCGCGAATCTCTAATTCGGAATGCGAATATCCAACATACCTTGTAGATCACAATCGAGTAGGAAGCCCCCTGAGGACTCAACTGTCCTCCCACGATCCGCGGCAATACTTAGGACCCACAGAGTGAGTGCCACCTGTGGTGCCTGAAGGCAACTTAAACCAGCCCCTCCTCAGTCCTATGAACTTGAACTATTTCCAATTTGGAAACAGATGGAATTTGCCTAGAGACTCGCACAGGTCTTTGGAGCCTACGAGCGCCCTAATGACATCTCAATATGATGCGATTAGGGGCTGTATTCGCATCATTCGAGATATTCCTGCTTATAGGCGGCAACCTCCTGGTTTGATAACAGTAGCATTAAGATGTTATAATATAACAATTAGAGTCCTACCCAAACAACCCTGGCCGGGAGTGGGTGACCTTCGCAGACAGCGCCAAGATGACCTTCGGCATCAACGAAAGCCCTTTCGGGTAGTGGGGAGAACCGGAGCTGCGTAGGAGCACCTGCCCCACGCTCAGCCGCCCGGCAGAGGGCCATGGCCCCTGCCGGACGAGCGCAGCGGGGAGCGACCGGAGGCGAGTTGGGACCCGACTTGAGGTATCAAGTTGGGCGAGCCGCAGGGAGCGGGGCAGGAGCGGACGAAGCGGCGTAGGCTCGGACCCACGGACCGGAAGGGCGTTGTTCGACAGCATGGGTGCAATGGAATGGCTACATCTACTCCCCGTCCACCGGGGATAGTAGATCCCGAAGCTCCCACCCCACCGCCTTGGCCAACCGTTCCATGTTATCGATGGAAACGTTTCGTTCGCCGCGCTCGACAGAGCCCACATAGGTGCGATGGAGTTCCGAGAGCTCAGCCAACCCTTCCTGAGAAAGTCGGCACTGAAGTCGAGCCCTTCGTAAATTCGAGGCGAAGAGCAAGCGTGCTGTGGGATGACTGTGCTTTGCTGACACTAGCCATCGTTTGTCTTATGATGACTTTGGATCTACAGACTTAAAGTAGCATTTCCAAAATGAAGGCAATCTTGGCGGTGAATGGGGCAATCCATCCAGGTTCAAAGGGGAAGGTCAGCATGAAAAGACAAACCAGAAGGATGGTTGCCAACCTGCACTGCCGGCATTCCTCTCTCATGTTCCGACTTTCTGCGCTTCCTTCATCACCCGGCCGCAGGTTGGGTCCGGTTAACTCCATTCGCTAAGTGCCAAACCCATGCAGAGCAACCCTTTCAAGAGCATGACAACCCCGATGTGATTACCCCTTGGTTTCCAATAGGAGATGCGATGAACCTTCGGTATTTTTTGGTTACCTTCTTGGTTACCCTTTCCGCATTTGGGCAGGAAGCGCAACCAGCTTTTGACTACCATCAAGCAATCAAGCTCGATCTATCCAAATTTGAGATTCCTGGCCCATCACGTCCGACCAAGGGTCGAAGAGTAGGTGTAGGGTCAGTGATCATGAATGTGGAAGAGCTCAATGACGAACTGCTGCGTGGTCACTGGGTGAAATATTATTTTCGAGAAATTACAGATCACCCCGAAACCTTCCAGCCTGGCCTTCAGCGTGTTTTATCGGGCCTGCTTACAAAATTAGGCATGGAAGTTGTGCCGCAGGAAGATGCGCCAGTGACTGTTGACCTCTATTTTCATCTTTATTTAGGTCGAAAAGGTGCACAACCCGAGGGGCATCGCTCCGAAAATGGCTCTACTTGGTTGTTTCCAACCGCCAAAAAGGTCAGCTTTGATGCAACTATGGCTATTAAAGCCAAAACCGCGCTAGCTTCTTACCTACTTATAGATAATGCTCAAATAGGTGCTGTTGATGTTTATATTTCACAACCAATCGAACCTCCTATTGGCGGTGGGTTCACCTCACTATATAAAGCATACCCCGGAACAGAATTGATGAAATTTCCACAATTTATATCAGCAGTGAATGCCTCTCTGGAAAATCTTGTTCGCAAGGGCATCACCAAATTGGTGGAGCGAATGGATGAAGAGCGAGTCGACGATATGTGGCGGGGACTTGCCAATCGAAAATGAGGCAACTGCCTAACGCTTCGGTCAACTCGGACCCCACCCCCCTTCCTTCTTTCCTCTCTCATCATTCGTCTTTCTCGGCTTTGCGACAGGCACGGCTCCGAGACCGGAAGGCTCCGCGCATGGCGTTCTGCGCGGTATAGAGAAGACCTTCCATGCCCCGACGCTAGGCGGCGTGCAGGTAGCCCTTAAAGGCGTCCGCCGCGCTGTAGAGGCCTTCGGGAACCACCTCAGCTGCGTCGCACCCCGTAGCGCTCATCCATGAGCTTTGAAGGTTTAAGGCTCTGCTGGCCCAGGCGCTTGTAAAGAAGCCGGGCGTCTTTAGTGGTCGCACCTGGTGGCAGGTATGCCAGCAGGGCACGAAGCCCGAACCCCTCCTTTGCCATGAGAAGGAATAGTCGAAGCCCTTCTTCTGGACCGGGAGGTTTTCGTCGTCGCTGCATCAGAGAAGTCTCTCCACGAAGTTTATCGGAACCGAGAGTTGGCTGAGGCGAATCTCCTCAGTGGATGAAGCCCTTTGGCCCTGTGAGGGGCTGGCGTGGCTGAATCTCGATGGCTTCACCCACATGATCCGGTTTCAGATCCGGCTCTAGCCTGCCGATCCGACGCCAACGATCACCGAAGTCCGATCGGCTTTTGATCCTATCTTCTCTCTCAATGTCCGCGACGGGATCGCCGATTGTTCGGGCCAGGGCCTCTGACAGCTCGACCAGTCTTTTCCATCCGCTGCGAACCAGGCCCAGTCGGTTATCCAACCATCCAGCAAACCCTTGCTCCTGAGGCAAAGGGTCATCATTCACGTGTAGGTTATAGGCCTCACGAATCGCCTCATCGGCAGTCCAGTAGGCTTCGCCCCTATCCTCATGACTTCCATAGGCCAGACTCGTTTCGGCCAACCTCTCGACCTGGGCGGGCAGTTCCTCAGGGAGGCATGGATCGAGACGCATGGTCCAGGAGTCATCATTAGCATGAATCATGGATTTCTCTGGCTCGGGCGTGAGCTGCAGTCGGGTGCGAAGAGCGAACCACCTCGTTAGCTTCGGAAGATATTCCGTGGCTAAGGCTCGCAAGAATCCGGGGGCCAGAGGCGATAGAGCTGCTGGTGATAGAGAGCCCCCCAACCCCAGAGTCTGGCTTGCCTCCAATGCAGGGGATCGCTGTCTCCCAGCAACGTGATGGTCGAAAGAGGAAGTGGATGAATCCCGTCCATGTCCACCAGGTACGCTGGGATTAAGGCCATCGGACTCTCCAGGTATGTGAGCAATGCTTCCGGAAAGGCCTCGATCAGG
>CAZPUI010000530.1:0-4101 GCA_964589695.1 uncultured Solibacteraceae bacterium
CCCTCCCGGTGGGCCTGGAGGTACAGGCTGAACCCGAAGAGCGCCCCACCCAGCGCCGCGATGGGGACGGGCTTCGGCCCCGTCTGGGGCCAGGGCAGGGCCAGCAGGGCCAGGATGCCGCCCAGGAAGTAGCCATAGCTCAGTCCCACCCGGCCACGGACGCGGTAGACCAGGAAACCGATCCAGGGGGGGACCGGAAGGAGCAGGGCGAGCAGGAAGTCGGAGGCGTTCAAGGATGCGCTATTCCGTGGTGCCCACACTGGCTTGCCAGGCCTCATTCCGGGCACGCCCCGCCAACCTCACCGCAAGGGCCGTGGCCTCCAGGAAGTTCGTGGGATCCGCCTTCCACTGTCCGGCGATCTCGAAGGCCGTGCCATGGTCGGGGGAGGTCCGGATGAAGGGCAGCCCCAGGGTCATGTTCACAGCCCGGCTGGGCTCCAGCACCTTCATGGGGATGAGGCCCTGGTCATGGTAGAGGGCCACCACAAGGTCAAATTCGCCACGGCAGGCCCGCAGGAAGATCGAATCTGCAGGCAGGGGGCCGAAGAACTTGGGGGCCGGTTTGGTGGGCCGAAGGGGCGCTGGCGCGGCGCGGGTCCCACGGGTGACCACCTCGATGTCCCGCTGACCCCCCAGGACGCTGAAGGGCTGGGTCTTGGCAGGGAAGATGGTCCACCCTTCAGGAATGGGACCCATGTCGAAGGGGCTGGCAATGTGGGAGAAGGGGCTCTCCTGACCCTCCTGGGAGAAATCCATGAACGAGGCCTCCGCCTGGATCAGGGCATCCTCCAGGATCGTCTCTTCTTCCCCGAAGGCTCCGGCCTCGCCCGCATGGGGATTGAGGGCACAGAGTCCCACCCTCAGGTCCATGCGACCGGTGAGCTGGATGAAGCGGTCCGCCGAGAAGGAGAGCGTTTCTGCCACGGCTTCGCTGGTGAGCGAATCCAGCACAGAACGGAGGCTCTGGTGCACCGTGTGGAGGACCACCGAGAGGCTGGGGCTCACGAAGGCCATTCGGGTCATGGGGGCTCCCGCCAGCTCCTGCAGGAATTCCGTGTGTCCGGGGATCAAGGTGCCAGCCAGGTGCACAGAGGCCTTGGAGAGGGGCAGGGTCACCAGGGCATCGGCGTGTCCGGCCATCACCAGTTCCGCCCCGACCCGCACCGCGTCCACGGCGGCCTTGCCACTGGCGGCGGAGCCTTCACCCAGGGCCAGGTGGTCTGCAAGGATCATGGGCGTGGGATCCAACCAGTTGGCATACCCGGTCACGGAGTGCTCCGCGTTGTCCCAGTCCGCGGCCTGGGTGGTCCAGAACCCGTACTTGACGGTCCCGGGAACCTCCGGGGTCAGGAGGGCCGGAGCGCCCCAGCGCCAACGCACCCGAGGGGCGGCGGCCATGTGGCATTGGAGCAGGTCCATGCCCGCCTTGGCACCGACCACAAGTACATCCGCCCAGCGATTGATGGCAGCGAGGGACTGCACCAGCAGCTCGGGGCCGATGCCACAGGGGTCGCCCAGGGTGATCAGGATAAGAGGACGTCGGGCCATGGGTGGACTCAGTCGTAGAGCGGAAGGTCCAGCTCGGTGCCCCCATCCTCCTTCTTCGATGACCGGGTGCGTCGGATCCTGGGTTCCTCTTCCTGCTTGTAGATGTACTTGATGTTGTGCTTCGGAATGAGCAGGTTGGGCTCCTTGATCCGGTTCACCTTGAGACAGTGCTTGTCGTACCACTCGATGTAGCCGCGGATCTTCTCGTCGCTCTGAAGGACGATGACCATGGGGGTCTTGGACTGCATCTGCTTCAGGTAGTAGAAGCTCTCTGCATTCGTCTGCTCCGGTGGGGCGATTTTTCGGCGGGGGCTGCCGGTTCCCTGGGGCGCCGATGGCGCATTGACATCCTTGCCGGGACCCAGCTCCAGGGTGGGGGTAGGTGCAGGCTGGGATTCAAGGACTTTGGGCTGCCGCGGGGAAGTCTTGCTGAGCTTCTCCTTGATGTCGCTGAGGTTGGGACGAATGAGCTTGCGGTTCATGGGATTTCCTGGGGCGCAGGTGTTCGAGCGGCGGAAGGTTCAGTCGGTGGATCCGCAGATGGAAGCTAGGAAACGGTGCCACCTTCCGTGCATATCTTCAAGGGTTGTCGGTGTTTGTCGCTTGTTCGGCGCGGGCGAGGGGAAGGGTGAGCCGCACGGTGGTGCCGAGTCCCGGACTACTCTCCACCGCGATTTCCCATTCCATCTGCTTCACGAACTGGTAAACCAGGCTCATGCCCAGTCCGGTGCCCTGATCAAACCCTGTGGTGAAGGGCAGGAAGAGACTCTGAAGCTGGTGGGTGTCCATGCCACAGCCATTGTCGATCACCGAAACTCCCAGGGTGAGTTCACCGACTTGGAACCCCAGGGTGATGGATGGACGATCCAGCCCCGCCACGGCCTTGCGCGCATTGCTGAGGAGGTTGGTGAAGACCTGGTGCACCGCAAGGGGATCACCGATCACCCATACCTCGGGCGGGACTTCGCCGTGCAGGGGCAGACCTTCGCAGCGGGGATCCGTATCCCAGCTGGCCTGAACCTCCTCCACGATGGTGGGAAACCAGAGGTGCTGGATGCGGCTTGCCCGCGGCTTGGCGAAGGCCAGGAAGTCCGTCACGATCGCGCTCACCCGCTCGGATTCCCGTTGCAGGATGGTGAGCGCCCGATCCAGAAGGAGGGGCGCAGGTTCCCCCCTCCGCAGCAGCTGCACGCAGCCCAGGATGGAGGCCATGGGGTTGCGAATTTCGTGGGCCAGGCCTGCGGCCAACTCGCCAACGGTGGCCATGCGTTCCGCCAGCCGCGTCCGATCCTCCAGCAGCTTCAGGTCCGTCAGATCCTGGAAGAGCAGCAGGAAACCCGTCTGGTTTCCCTGGAGGTCACGGATGGGCGCCACGTTGCCACCCACCAAGTGCTTGTGTCCACCGGGACCCAGGAAGGAGGTCTCGAAGCGGCGTTCCTTCATGTGCAGGCCGTGGGAGGTGATATCCACATCCACCAGTCCTTCCACGTCCTCCCCCGGTTTCAGGGAACGCCGGAGGATCTGTTCCGCCGCGGGGTTTGCCGAAGTGATGCGGCCCTGGAGATCCGTGGTGATGAGACCTGCGAAGAGGGAGTCAAAGACGCGCCGGTACAGCGCGGACAGCTTGTCCACCGCGGCTTCGGACTGCTGGAGGTCCTTGCGCAGGGATTCCAGATGCTTCCGGATGAGCACCACCACCAGGGTGGCAGCGAAGATCTGGAGGGACGCATAGCCGAGGATGAAACGGTACTGTCCCGCCAGGGTTTCCGTACCTCCACCGGACTTTCCAAAGGGGGGCAGCAGGCCCGAAGCAAAGAGGAGCACCGTGGTGACATGCACGAGGGCGCTGAAGGTGCCGACTCCCACGATTTCCGTGATGCGCAGGTAGAAGGCCCCCGCCAGTACCGGGAAGATGTAGACGGTCGCAAAGCGCTCTTGGTCCACCCCCTGGAAGGAGATCATGGTGGCGATGAGGAGGATGTCCAAGGCCAAGTTCCAGAGGATCCAGCGGCGTCCTGGCGTGGCGAAGAGGGAACCGTGGCGCTGAACGTTTTGACTGACCTCCCAAAGACTTTCAGCCAGCAGGGCCAGGAGGATCAGCACATACACCCCATCCCCCGGCGCTGGTGTCAGGGTCTCGGAGGGAAAGGCAAGATGAACCACCAGGAGTGTGAAGGTGGCCCCCACCCGAAAAGCCAAGGGCAGGAAGGGGGAACCCGCAGGGGAGAACACCGAGTACGCCGTGGGCCGGGGGAACATGCCCCCAGGATGCCATGCCTTCGTCGCCAAGGCCCATCCACCCTGGACGGATCACGCCCATAACCACGAAATGCCCGTTGACACACACTCTCCCCGTGCTAGCATGAGTGTCTGCCACCGTTGCGGGTGTAACTCAGTGGTAGAGTGCAACCTTGCCAAGGTTGAAGTCGAGGGTTCAAATCCCTTCACCCGCTCCAACCCCTTGAGCCGCCCATCGCGGCTCTGTTACTTTTAAAAACACGGCGCCGTAGCCAAGTGGTAAGGCCGCAGACTGCAAATCTGCCATTCATCGGT
>CAZPUI010000531.1:0-4093 GCA_964589695.1 uncultured Solibacteraceae bacterium
AGAGGAGCACGTGGTCTTCGGCAGCGCCGAGCACGCCGCGCGCTTCTGGCACTTCCACGCGCGCGTGCGCGGCTACGGGATCCCCTACGCGTACGTCGACCCAGGCTTCGTCGCGGAGCGCGTCGCTGGCGCGCTCGCGGCGCGGCCGGAGCCGGCGCCCGGCGCTTCGCCGGTCAGCGACGGGGCGCCCGCCCTCGGCGAGATGCAGCCGCCCCTCGCCGCGGGGGGGCAGGGGGACCAGGGGGCGGGGTACATAGGGGGCCCCCACGGCGTTCCCCGCCTCCCGGGCCGGCCGGAAGGGGTCCCAGAGGGGAAGCTCCCGACGGTTTTCAGGCTGGGGGACACTGCCCCACATCTCCTCGGCGGGCGGCCGCACCGGGGTGCGCGCCGCCGCCTCCCTCAGGAGCCGGGCCCGCTCAGGGTCAGGCTCCGGAGGGAGCTCCGCCAGTTCCGCCAGACGCAGGTGGGCCAGCCTCCAGCCCCCCTGGGCAGCCCGCTCGTACCAGGGAAGGCACTCGGTCCTTCCCCGGAAGCCCGGGTAGAGGCTGCGCAGGGCCTCTGCCAGAAGGAACGCCCCCTCGGCATCTCCGGCCTCGGCGGCCTTCCGGAGCCACTCCGTGGATAGGTCCAGGCCCACGGGGCCAGGAAGGGATCTCCGGGATTCCACCGCCAGGACCACCATGGCGTCCGAACGCCCCAGGCGTGCTGCCCGCTCCAGGCACCGGAGCCGAACCTCGGGATCCGGGGTGGTGCGGGCCCACCGGAGCCAGCGTTCCCCGGGTTCGGACTGGAATCCGGCAGCCAGTCTCATTCCCCAGAATCGCAGGCGGGAGCCCATTCGCATGCGGTGTGCCCGTCAGTCCCGCCGGAGGATGCGGCTTACGGCAGCCTGCAATTCCTTCACGCTGCAGGGCTTTTGCAGGAACCCCGCGGGCCCCTTGCCCGGCAGGGCGGCGATGGCCTCCTGCTGGCTATAACCGCTCATGAGGATCACCGGGGTATGGGGGGAAAGGTTGTGGATCTCCTGGAAGACCAGGTCGCCATTCATGCGGGGCATGGTGAGGTCCAGCAGCACGAGCACGATGCTGGAGCGGTGGCGCACGAAGGCCCCGAACCCGTCCACCCCATCCACCGCCTCGATGACCTGGTAGCCCTGCTGTTCCAGGGCCATGCGCATCACGCTCCGAAGGGTGGGC
Source organism: uncultured Solibacteraceae bacterium (assembly GCA_964589695.1). Classification (GTDB taxonomy): domain Bacteria; phylum Acidobacteriota; class Holophagae; order Holophagales; family Holophagaceae; genus CAZPUI01. The sequence continues at coordinate 1,197 of CAZPUI010000531.1, forward strand.
TCGTCGTCCACCACCAGCACCACGCCGGCACTGGACGTGATGGCCGTGATTTCGTCCTCCTCGCGGTTTCCGGGCTCGCGGCCCGCCAAGGGGAAGAAGACCCGCAGGGTGGTTCCCTCCTCCGGTACGGTGATCAGATCCACGGCGCCCTTGTGCTCCTTGGCGATCCACTGGACCCCCAGCATCCCCAGGCCCCGGTCCGGAAAACGGCCCCCATAGCGGGGGGTAAAGATCGTGTTCAGGGTGTCCTCGGACATGCCCTGCCCCGTGTCCCGCACCTCCAGACAGACAAAATCACCCTCGAGCCCGCCCGGAGCATAGCCCTGGGCCGCCCCCAGGTGCATCAGGGAGGTGCGAAGGGTGATATCCCCATCCAGGTTGCCCAGGGAGTCCAGGGCATTGGCCACCAGGTTCAGCAGGGCGTGCTTCACGTGGACGGGATCCGCCTGGATGAGGGGGATGTCCGCCTCCAGTTCCACCTCCAGCTGGGCCGTTTCGGGCAGGAGGCTTTGGACGATGGAGAGGGCCTCCCGAACGGTATCGTTGAGCTGGTGGGGGGCCACCTGGATGCGACCCCGCTTGGAGTAGGACAGCAACTGGCGACAGAGCTGGGAGGCCCGGAGGGCCCCTTGGTGGATGCCCTGGAGCACCCCCCCCATGAAGGCCATTTCGCCGGGACGCTCTGAGGCCAACTCCACCTGGCCCTGGATGCCCATGAGAATGTTGTTGAGGTCGTGGACCACGCCCCGGGTAAGGGTGCCCAGGCTCTCATATTCCTGGGACTGCACGAGGGCCATCTCCAGAGCCTTCTGCTCGCTGATATCGTGGCTCACGGCCAGGACATCCTGGACCTGGCCCGCGCCATCCCGGAGGAAAACCTGCCGACGGGTGCGGAACCAACGGTACTCGTCCCACTTGTTGCGAATGCGGTAGACCTCCTCCTGGACGGGTTCGGGCTCCCCGGGGCTGGGGGGGGGCGCGTTCTTGATGCGGGAGAGGTGGCGCTCCAGCAAGGGGCGGTCGTCCGGATGCACCCGCTCCACCACGAAGGCCACGCCCCCATCCTTGAGTTCCTGGGGGGTGAAGCCCAGCATCGTCGTCACGGCGGCATTGATGTAGAGGTACCGTCCCGTCTGGATTTCAAACAGGGCATGCAGATCCTGGCTGAGTTCCGCAATGGACTCGATGTAGCGTTCGCTCTGCCCCAGGGTCCGGTCCAGATCCCGAAGCTCCCGGGACATGCGGTTGAAGAGCAGGAGCCCCGTGGCGGCCAAAGCGCACACCGCGAGCATGAGGTAGGGCGATGGAGGCTTCTGGGTCATGGCGATCCAGAGCAGTGCCACCAGGGAACAGAAGAAGATTCCCCCAATCCACTTTGGGCTGGAGACATTCCGGGACTGGGAGCTCATGGCGCAACCTCACTTCCACGGGGGGATGGACAATGATGAACCCATTCTCCCCCGACGGTCATTTCTCGGCCAGTGCGGACTCGATGGCCTTCTCCGCACGCCCTGGGTGGTGGCCCAGCCAACGTTCCCGGATCCGTCCCCTGCGGTCCAGGACCAGGGTGGTGGGGATGGCGTTCACGGCGCCAAGGGAGTCCAGGCTGTTCGCCTCCGCGGGTACCACCGCCTGAAGTCCCATGTCCGGGTGCTTGGCCAGGAACGGTCGCACCTCCTGCCAGCCTCCCCGATCCACGCTGATGGCCACCACCACGAAATTCGAACCACCCCGTTTCTGGAGGGCCGCCACTTCGGGAAGGGAGGCCCGGCAGGGTGGGCACCACGTGGCCCAGACATCCACCAGAACCACCTTGCCCCGGTGTTCCGCCAGGGATCCCCGGCGGCCGGTCTCGTCGAGGTAGGTCACGGTCCCCGTGTCCCCTTCGACCCTGGTTCGGCGACATCCCGGCATGGCCACCAGCAGGGCCATCCCCAGCCCGAGGGTCCCAAGGTGCAGATTCCTTCCCATGGTCGACCTCCGTGGGAACATGAAAACACGAGGTGAAGCATGGGACCCCTGATTTCCGCGGATGAACTGGTTGGGATGCAGCCCGCCCCCGTACTCCTGGATACCCGGCCCGGTGCAGAGGTCTTTGCCTCGGGTCACCTGGCGGGAGCCCTTCACGCCGATTTGGACCGCCTGCTGAGCGCCGCCCTGGATCCGGACTTCGATCCACGGGACGGGGGCCGGCATCCCCTTCCCCCCCTGGATCGATGGTGCACCCAGCTGGGCCACTGGGGCATCGGACCCCAGACCCCCGTGGTGGTCTACGATGGGAGCGCGGGAGGCCAAGGGGGCGCCCGGGCATGGTGGATGCTGAAGGCCGTGGGCCACGGCACGGTTTCCCTGCTGGATGGGGGTATGGCCGCGGCCGTCGCTGCAGGATGGCCTCTGAGCCTGGCCGAGGCTCGAGCGGTGCCCGGTCCTTCCTACCCGGCCCAAACCTGGGGCCTGCCCCTGGTGGACCTGGCGAAGGTGGACCGGCTGCGCCAGGATCCCGCGTGGAAGCTCCTGGATGTCCGTGCCCCTGAGCGTTGGCGCGGGGAGACCGAGCCCTTCGACCCTGTGCCAGGTCGCATCCCGGGAAGCCTCAACCTGCCCTTCCAGGCCAACCTGGAGTCCGACGGCCGGTTCAAGTCTGCGGAAGCCCTGCGACGCCTCTACCTGGACTTTCTGGGCGACACCCCACCGGAGCGCCTGGCGGTGCACTGCGGCAGCGGGGTCACGGCCTGCCACACCCTGGTGGCCCTGGAAAGGGCCGGACTCCACGGGGCCAGCCTTTACATGGGTTCGTACAGCGAGTGGTGCCGTTCCGACTGGGAGATCGGCACGGGGTTCTGATCAGACGTGGTGTCTCGGCTCTGCCGAGACACCACGTGGGGGAGCACGAGGGG
>CAZPUI010000532.1:0-4085 GCA_964589695.1 uncultured Solibacteraceae bacterium
TGCTTGCCGGCGGCCGAGAGGCTCCCCACCTCACGGGTGGGCCGGATCTCCGGACCCGGCCTTCACCGGGAGTCCCACGGCCGGGCCTCGAAGGCCTGGATGGCGTACTGCACATGGGCGGTGACGAAGACCACCGGAGGTGGGTCCTCCAGTTCCGCCAGCACCTCCAAACCCGTGAGCCCGGGCATCTGGATGTCCAGGAAGAGGGCATCTGCCCTGTGTCCCGCCTGGGACCACGCCAGGAGCGCTTCGCTGCTGGGAAGTTCCGCCAGCACCTCGCAGCCCGCAGCCCGGAGCAGGCGGGCCAGCCGCTTTCGGGCCAGGGGTTCGTCATCGGCGAGAACCACGCGCAGGGTCATGGACACACCTCCGGGGGAAGTTGCAGTTCCGCCACCATCCACCCGTCCTCCCGGTGGAGGTGGAATCGCGCGGTATCGCCGTAGGCCAGCTCCAGGCGGGCCCGCAGGTTCTTCAGGCCCGTACCCGTCCCCTTCCTTGGGGGGGCGGTGCCCGTGTTCAGAACCCGCAGGCGGGGTCCCAAGGGACTTGTGCGGGCCTCGATGCGCAACTCGCCCCCGTTGGGATCCGCCGCCACGCCATGCTTGAGGGCGTTTTCCACCAGGGGCTGGAGGAGGAGGGGCAGGGCGGGGTGGGGGTCCAGGGAAGGGTCCCAGTCCCAGTGGACCTGCAGCAGCGATCCCAGGCGGAGTTGCTCCACGCCCAGGTAGCGCTCCAGGAGACGGCGTTCCTCCCCCAGGGGCACCAGGGGGGCATTTCCCAGGGCGAGCAGGTGATGGTAGAGCTCCGCAAGGTCCCGCATGCCCTGGGCGGCGGCCTCGGGATCTTCGTGCACCAGTTCCGCCAGGCCATTAAGGCTGTTCAGGAGCACGTGGGGCGACATCTGGGCCTTGAGCAGGCTCCAGCGGGCGGCCTCGGCCTGGCGCAGGGCCTGGGCCTTCTCCTCGGTGCGGGCCTCCCAGTGGGCCAGGGCGAAGCCGATGGCCAGATCGACCCCCGCACCGAAGGTCTGGACCACGAGCACGAAGACAAGGAGCCCTCCCGGCTCCAGTCCCACCAGCCTTTCGGTCATGGCAAGGGTCTTCTCGCGGTCCTCCCACTGGACCCAGGCCATCACCAGGGCATAGCAGCCCGTGAGTACCAGGGACTGGAGGATCCCCAGGGTGGGGCGGGCCAGCAGGCGTGCGTCCCGGGTCCACTGCCAGGCGAAGGGGGACAATCCCATGCGATAGAGGGGCCAGATGACCGCCCCTGACAGGGCGGCCAAGGTCAAGGTGGTCCCCGAATTGAGTCGGGTGCTGGCCCAAAGTGAGAGGACGTTGAGCAGGATCATGCCGAGGGTGAGGCCCAGCACCAGGGGGCGGGCCAGGCGCCGCGGGATGGCGTGGAGGGCCTGCCTCAGGCGCATGGGACCTCCTCCTGAATGGACCTGAACCTGAAACGAACCTCCCAACCTTGGGGAGATTGCTGAAGCGCGATGCTCCCGGCACCGTGGCAAGCCTGGATCCGCTTCTCCAGCTCCTGGAGCACGCTGGGCTCGGGCAGCGGTGCATCACCCTCGGCATGGAAGTCCAGCAGGAGCCCTCGGTCCGCGGTGCTGACCACCACCCGAAGGTGGATGGGTGCTACGGGGTGGCGAATCAACAAGGGTTCCAGGAGGGGTTGGAGCAGCATGGGGGGGACATGGGGGGATTGGTCCATTGCTTCGCCCCCCCAGGAGAAGGCCAGTCGAGCGCCCCAGCGGCGGGCCTCCAGGGCGACGTACTGCTCCACGAGGGAGCGTTCCGTCGTCAGGGGCACCAGGGGCAGCTCCGTATCCACCAGCCAGCGGCGGTAGAGGTTGGCCAGATCCAGGAGGCCCCGTTCTGCGCCTTCGGCATCCCGTCCAACCCCGGCCGCAAGATGCTGGAGACTTGTGGTGAGGAGGCGGGGGCTGAAGGTGCCCCGTTGACCCATCCAAGCCATATCCCGGGCCAAGCGCTGGGCCTGCCGTGCGTCCTCCGCCAGCCTTTCCCCCCGGGCCTGCAGATAGCCAACGGGGACAAGCACGCAGGCCGCCAGGAAGCTGAGGGCGCTCCAGGGTCTCCATGCGGTGGCGAGGGGGCGCTTCCAGTGGGGGAGCAGGGGCAGGGTCATCAGGGCGCCCGTGCCCAGGGCAAGGGCGAGCCCAAGGGCCAAGCGGAGGGGCCAAGGGCGAAGCACCCGCCAGGGCAGGGGGCAGAGGAAGAGGGCCAGGGCGAGGGGGACGGCGGTGAGGCTCACCCCCAGGGCCCGGGGGCTCGGGTACACAAGGGCCAGGCTCACGGACACCGCCATCAGCCCCAGGGCCGCCGTCCAGGTTCCTGGATGGCGGAAGCGGTTCTTCACGTCGGCGGCGAGCATCGTTTTTCGATCCTGACGGAACCGGTCGACCCGCGCTACATCCGCACCCTGATGCCCAGGGAGAGGGAGGTGAGCTTCTGATCCTGGTCCAGGGTGGTGCTGGCGAGTCCCAGGCTCAGGCTGAGGCCGTCCTCGAAACGGTGGCCGAAGGCCAGGGTGGTACTGGGGCGCGTGTGGCCCTTTTCGAGGAGGCCCGTGTCCGTGCGAGTGGTCAGGGACACATGGGCGTAAAGGAAGGCGAACTGGAGGAAGTAGCCCTCGAAGCCTGGCCGGGAGTAGAAGGTGAATTCAGGACCCCAGCCCACGGTTTGAGCCTCCTTGCGGGTGCCACGGTCCCTGAACCGGTCTGCATCCATGCGAAGGCCCAGACTGAAGGATCTCCTTCCGGTCTCCCGACTGTGAAGGACCATGCCCACGGAGGAACCTCCGGCCATGGAGGGGCCCACTTCGGTCCTCAGGTCCTCCAGGGCCCTGGAGAGGCGGGCTTCCACGAAGACGGGTTGGGGATCGTTGGCCTGGGCACCCAGGGGCAGGGCCATGAGCAGGGGGAGGAGGTTCAAGCGTCGCATCGGGTCTCCTTGTCAGCGAATGACCCGAGTGTCGGTGGGCCCTCCCAGGGCCTCCAACCCCTTCCGTGCAGTCAGGCTCCCTTTCCGGGGAATCGACCTTGAATTCCGCCGAGTGGGGAGCCTCGGCATCGATTCACCCTCGGCGAGAAGGCACGTCGACGTTCAACCCGTTTCCTTGGGTGTGGCTTCCAAGGCTGTCAGCGCTTTTCGTAGCCCAAGGACAGCGTGTAGGCGTGGTTCACGGGGCCTCCCACCTGGAGGATGACCTCCTGAGGCGAATCGGTGCTGTTCTGGATCCGGATGCGGGTCATTCGGGCAGCGTAGGGGGGAAGGTTCGCCGCCTTCACGGCCCGGCTCATGGGATGGACCTTGGTGGGTTCGAGAAAGGCCATGACCAGGGCCGATTGTTCGGATTTCATTTGCACGTTCAGCCGCTCCTTGGGTTCCAGGGTGAAGCTATAGAGATGGATCCCGGTGACCCCATGGGTACCCTCGGGTCGCACAAGGCTGGTCTGCACCACGGACTTGGCTTCCAACTTCAAGGTTTCACGACCCACGGCCTTGGGCTGAAGTTCGGGGGCACTGCCCCCGATGGGAACGTTCTGGGCGTGGCTGGGGCTCATGGCGCCTAGGATCAGGAAGACCCCAAGCAGACGATTCAAGCAGGACAGTGACACGGCGACCTCCCGGTGGGTTTGCCTAAGGCTACCAGTGGAATTATTACGGTTTCTTAATGCGTGACTCCCTGATCACGAGGCCTTCGGTTTGGGCCACAGGGGTTCCGGCATCTGTACGAAGTGCCGTGGAACCCTCACCTGGAGTCCCGGTGTGCACGCAGGGTCCCGACCTGGAAGTCCCTAGGATCCGCTTGACGGTCCATGGGCCTAGGGAAAGAATGTAACCGGTTCCATTTTTGATCCCCTTGGCCCCTGGAGTGTCCCATGCCCGCCTCCCAGAGCATCCACCTTGGATCCGTCGACTGGTTGATCCTGATCCTCTACTTCGCCTTCGTGGTGGGCATTGGGGTGGTGCTCAAGCGGGGCATGAAGAGCAGTTCGGATTTCTTTCTGTCGGGCCGGGCCATTCCCGCCTGGATCGCGGGCCTGGCCTTCCTCA
>CAZPUI010000533.1:0-4084 GCA_964589695.1 uncultured Solibacteraceae bacterium
TTCCTGGCCCTGATCGGACCTTCCGGCTCCGGGAAATCCACGCTCATGGCCATCATCGGCTGCCTCGACCGCCCCACGGACGGCACCTATGCCCTGGACGGACACGAGGTCCAGTCGCTCTCCGGTGCTGAACTGGCCGCCATCCGCAACACGAAGGTGGGCTTCGTCTTCCAGCAGTACAACCTCCTGCCCAAGGCCTCGGTGGCTCGGAATGTCGAACTCCCCATGCTCTATGCAGGCATGGGCCGCAAGGCGCGGCGTCATCGCGCCCTGGAACTGCTGGAGAAGGTGGGCATCCTCGACAAGGCCGACGCCCTCCCGGGTCAGCTCTCCGGCGGCCAGCGCCAGCGGGTGGCCGTGGCCCGCGCCCTGGCCAACAACCCCGCCATGCTGCTGGCGGATGAACCCACGGGGGCCTTGGACTCCAAGACCGGAGCGGAGGTGCTCGAACTCTTCCGGGACCTCAATGCCCAGGGCAACACGGTCATCCTGGTGACCCATGACCCCTCCATCGCCGCCCAGGCCCAGCGCCGGGTGCTGCTGAAGGATGGCCTTGTGGCGCCAGAAGACGAGCTGGTCCACTAGGAGCGCACCATGGGTAGCCCCCTCTTCTCCGGAGCCCTGCGGGAACGCATCGTGACCTCCTGGATCGAGATCAAGGAGAACCTTGGCCGAGCCACCCTCCAAACGCTGGGCGTGATCCTCGGGGTAGCCGCGGTCATGGGCGGTTTCGCCATCACCGACAGCAACCGCCGCCAGGCCGATCGCGCCTACGTCAAGATGGGTGGCTTGGATAAATTGAACGTCCAACCTGCGGGCGTGGTGCGGGATGGCTCGCCCTCGGCCCTCCAGACCGCCAACCTGGGCCTGCGCGCCTTGGATTCCCAGGATGGGGAAGCCGTGGATCCCAAGAACATCCAGGGGGTCAGCATCCTGAAGTTCGCCCGGGCCCGCATCCGCAGTCCCCACGCGGACGAGGACCGCCAGGTGGCGGGCGGCGGACCTGAATCCGCCCTCCTGGATGGCTTCACGGTGGATCAGGGGCGCCTCCTTTCCAGCGAGGATGTGGCCAGTGCCGCGCCTGTGGCCGTCCTAGGTTCCGAGGCCGCCTCCACCTTCTTCCCCTCGGGCAATGCCCTGGGACAGTCCCTGACCATCGGCACCACCCCCGTGACCGTGGTGGGCATCTATCGGGAGCGGGTGTTCCGGTTTCGGGAGGGAGATCGCAACATCTTCCGCCGCCAGAACCGCACCATCACTGTCCCGGCCACCTTCGTGCAGCAGCGGCTCCAGGGGGATCGCCACCAGCGCCTGGATCGGGTGGTGTTCCGTATCCCGGACCTGAACGTGATGCAGCAGTTCACCCAGGGACTCACCGCCGTGCTCAAATCCAACCACCGCCAGCAGAACGATTTCCGCCTGGATGATGTTGCTCAGCGCATCCGCCGACGCAACAGCCAGGGCGACGCCTACAACGCCATCTTCATGTTGTCGGGCATCCTCGCCCTGGTGGGGGGCGGCCCGGTGAATGTCAATATTCAGCTGGCCAGCCTGAAGGAAAGGGTGCGGGAGGTGGGCGTCAAGATGGCCATCGGGGCCAGTGGTCGGGAGATTTTCAAGGAATTCATGACCGAAGCCCTCCTGGTCACCTCCCTGGGGGCCCTGGTGGGCCTGGGGTTGGGCATGGCCTTCAGCACCCTCATCACGTGGTCCCTGGCCATTCCCCTCTACGTTGACCCCCTGAGCTTCCTGTGGGCCTTCCTCCTGGCGGCCATCACAGGCTTCCTCTTTGCCCTTTACCCCGCCTGGAAGGCCTCAAGGCAGTCTCCAATGGAAGCCCTTCGCTATGAGTGATCCTGCGGCCCCCTTCACCCTGCATCTCCCCCCGGGACCTTCCCTTTTAGAGGCTGAAGCGCCCTTGCCCGCGAGGTCCCACCGCCCCCATCGGAGCCCGGGACAGAACCTGGCCCTGGCCTGGGAGGTGATCATCACGGGGCTGTCCGAAGTCTGGAGCCACAAGATGCGCTCCCTGCTCACCCTCACCCTGCTCATGCTGGGGGTCTTCGCCCTGGTGGTCATGACCTCCGTGTTGGATGGGGTCACGGATAAGCTGCAGGCGGCCTTCAGCGGCATGTCTTGGGATGGCACGGTGATGATCGTGCCCAAGGCGCCCGAAACCACGGAGGAATCCAAGCGGTTCGCCATGAGCGCGGGGTTGCGCTACGAGGACCTCTCCCGCATCACGGCCCCCCATCCCAAGGTGGTGGCCTTCATCCCCAAGGCCCGTCGCATGGCGTCCATCCGCATCGCGGACGGCATGGAGCGGGTCTTTGTGAACGGGGTTACCGCCGACTATTTCCCTGTGATGAACCGCCAGATCGGGGCCGGACGGGCCATCACCGAAGACGACCAGCGGCGGCGAAGTGCCGTGGCCGTTGTGGGTGCCACCCTGGCGGGCAAGCTGGCCGGGGGCGCGGATCCCCTTGGACGGGATGTTCAGATCCAAGGCGTCTCCTTCCGGATCGTGGGCGTCTATGCCCCCCGCGGCATGGTGAACGATGATGACTACTGCGATGCCAACGGCTTCTCCATTCCCCTGGAAACCTACATGGATCGCATGGACCCGAGCCACGCCCTGGAAAAGGTGAGCGCCAAGCTCACGGACCCGAGCGCCATGCAGGAGGTTTCTTCCCTTATGCTTTCCAGGGCCAAGCAGGCCCACCATGGCATCGAGGACATCGAGGTCATGGACATGGAGCAGGAGCTGGCCAAGGCCCAGAGTCGGTTCAAGAGCATTCTTCAGGGCTGGCAGGTGGTGCTCTTCAGCCTCGCGGGCACGGTGCTCCTGGTGGGTGGCGTGGGCGTACTCTCGGTCATGCTGATCTCGTTCAGCGACCGTCGCTTTGAGATCGGACTGCGCAAGAGCCTGGGAGCCACGGACCAGCAGATCTTCGTCCAGTTCATCCTGGAGGCCATGGTGCTGGCGGCCCTGGGCGCCCTGGGAGGCACGGTGGCGGGTTCCATCGTGTGCGGTCTGTTGGCCCCCATCTTTCCCTACGGACTGCCCATCAATGCCCTGGGACTCACCACTGCCTGGTTCGTGGCCCTGACCCTGGCCCTGGTCTTCGGCCTCTACCCTGCCTTCCGGGCCAAGGCCCTCAGCCCCATGGAGGCCATGCGCTGACCGCCGGTAACCGGCCAGACCCCTTTGGTGGACTGGTGCGGTCCGGATCTCCGATGGCCCCGCCAGGACCCACCCTGCGCCTGCATCCTGAGGACGGCCCAAGGCCATCATCAGGAGGTTCTCCATGCTGCGATCCCTCACCCTGCTTGCCCTGCTTTGCACCACCGGCCTGGTGGCCCAGGATCTTCAAACCGTGCTTACCCGACATTTCAAGGCCATGGGTGGTGTGACCCAACTGAAAGGCAAAACCTCCCTGAGCATGACCATGCGCATGATGGGGGGCGGCCTCGAAGCCCCCGTGGAGGTGGAATCCCTTGGGGACGATCGGGTCCGGGTGGAAGTGGACTTGGGGGGTCCCAGGCTCATCACCGCAGTGTCCGGGGACCAGGGCTGGAAGGTCGATCCGCTGGAGGGCTACGGCGGAGGCGTGCCGGAGCCGGTGGCCATGACGCCGGAGGAGGTGCGCCAGTCCGTGGCCCAGCGCAACTACCGCAGCGAACTGCTGGAGCCCGGAAAGGGAGGGCATCGGCTGGAATACGCCGGGATGGCGAAGGTGGAGGGCACCTCCTGTCACGTGCTGAAGCTGGCCCACCGCAATGGGGATCATTACACGCTCTACCTGGATGGAGACGCCTACCTGCTGGTCAAGCAGGTGGTTCGGACCAAGGTCAACGGAATGGAGCAGATCCACGAGGTCAAACTGGGCGACTACAAACCCGTGGAGGGCATCCTCGTGGCCCACACCATGGAATTCCAGCCGAAAGGCGCCCCCGTGCCCATGACCTTCAAGCTGGACAAGGTTACGTTCAACGAGCCAGTGGAACCAGCACGCTTCCTCCGGCCCAGAGGGCGCTAGTTCGTCCATTCGTCGAACGTCCTTATACCTTCGTCCATCTAGAC
>CAZPUI010000534.1:0-4078 GCA_964589695.1 uncultured Solibacteraceae bacterium
TCCCACGGAGGACGGCAGTTTGCTGGATGCCCAGGACGAGGACGTGGTGCTTCAGGAAGGCACGGTGGGCCTGGCCCACGCCTCCCTGGTGGACGTGGCCCAGGCGGAGGCCTGGCTCCAACATTTCAAGGACTACAAGGTGAAGCCCCTCTTCGCCCAGATGGACCGCCCCCGGCCGAACCTTGACGACCGGGGGGAGGCCACCTCCCTGGATGACCGTCTGGGCTGGATGAGCGATGCCTTCACCCTGCGGGGGGCCTTCGCCAAGTTGGGCTACCAGCGCTGTGCCGCGGAGGACGGTGGCGTCTTCCTGGGCTACTTCAAGGACTTCACCAGCCTGGGCCTGCGGGTGGAGGTGGCCTTCTCGGGCAATGCCCTCCCCGAAGAGAACGTGGTGGCGGCCCTCAAGGAAGTGACCTTCCAGAACCTGAAGACCCGCAGTCAGTGGAACAACCCCTGTCTGCCCCTCAAGCGCGTGCCTCCGGTGCTGCTGGCGGAGGTCTACGGTGATTACCTGGCGGTGGCCAAGGCCTGCCGCGGGTACGATCCCCAGTGGGAAACGAAGGTGCCCTGGTAGGAGCGGACATGGAGCAAGGCCAGCGGGTGGTGCGTGCCAGCGCCGAGGTGCGGTTTGGGGAGGAGCTGGCCCAGCTCCAGGAGACGGATGCTGGCCCCCGGCCCGAGGGCTGGCGACTCTCCCCTCGGTCGGTGCGGACCTTCATCCTGGGGGACCCCGGGAAGGGCATCACCCGCAAGTTCTACGGGGATGACCCCCTGGTGGATCGGGCCATTGTGACCCTCATGGGCCACCAGGGCCTCATGCTGGTGGGGGATCCTGGCACCGCCAAATCCATGCTTTCGGAACTCCTGGCGGCCGCCATCAGCGGCGATTCCAGCCTCACGATCCAGGGGACGGCGGGCACCACCGAGGACCAGATCAAGTACAGCTGGAACTATGCCCTGCTGTTGGCGGAGGGACCCACCCCGCGGGCCCTGGTGCCCTCCCCCCTCCACCAGGCCATGGTGGGGGGGCGCCTGGTGCGCTTCGAGGAGCTGACCCGCTGTCCCCCGGAGATCCAGGATGTGCTGATCTCCCTCATGTCGGAAAAGCAGATCATGGTGCCGGAACTGGGGGACCTGGCCCGGGTCCATGCCCGTCGGGGTTTCAATATCATCGCCACCGCCAACCTGCGGGACCGGGGGATCCACGAAATGTCCTCGGCCCTCAAGCGCCGCTTCAACTTCGAAACGGTGAAGCCCATCCGGGATCCCAAGGTCGAGGTGGACCTGGTGCTCCAGCAGGTGCGCCTGGAACTGGACCACCTGGGGGAGCCCGTGGCCTTGGATCGGGACCTGATCACCCTCCTGGTGACCACCTTCCAGGAACTGCGCCAGGGCGAGACCCTGGATGGCACCGCCCTCAAGACCCCGGACGCCATCATGAGCACCGCCGAGGCCGTGAACGTGGTCTTTGCCGCGGCCCTGGACTGCCGCTACCTGGGTTCGGGTTCCCTGGGGGCCGGGGACCTGGCCCGCCAGCTGCAGGGGGTGGTGTTCAAGGACAGCGCCGAGGATGCCAAGCGTGTGCGCCACTACTTCGATACGGTGGTGAAGGAGCGGGGCCGAAAGGACGGCCGCTGGAAGGCCTTCCACGAGGCCGCCCGGGCCACATGGGCGTGACGGACGAGGTCGTCCTGGGGGATCTCCTCCTGGTGCCGGTGCGCCACCACAGCCCCGCCTGTGCCTTCGCCCTGCGGACCCTGCTGGAGGATGTTCGGCCCCGGGCCGTGCTCCTGGAAGGGCCCCGGGATCTCAATGGCCTTCTGCCCCACCTGGAGGACCTCCGTACCCGGCCCCCGGTGGCAGCCTTCTGCCAGGCCGGAGGGGACGAAGTTCGTCGGGCCTGCTTTTTCCCTTTCAGCGACCACAGCCCGGAGTGGGTGGGGCTGCGGGAGGGGCGGCGCGTGGGGGCGGAGGTGACCTTCGTGGACCTTCCCTTCACCCACCGCGCCTGGACCCGGGCCGAGGCCGCCGAGGGCCGCATCGCCAGCCTCCTGGAGGAATCCCACCTCTTCCACAGCCGCTATGTCACCGAGTTGGCGGCCCGCAGCGGCTGCCGGGATGGGAACGAGCTGTGGGAGCGCCTCTTCGAATTGCGCACCCGCGAGCAACTGCGGGACTGGCGGACCTTCTTCCGGGAGGTGGCGGCATACTGCCGCATGGCCCGCCAGGGCTACACCCAGGAGGCCCTGGAGGCCGAAGGCAACCTGGACCGGGAGCGGGCCATGGCCGAGGCCCTGCGGGCCTGGCAGGGGCGGGGGCCCGCGGTGGTGGTGACGGGGGGCTTCCACACCTCCGCCCTGAAGGACCTGCTGGCAGCCGAGGCCGGGCCACCCACCGCAGTGGGCGAGGTGGGGAAAGTTTGGCTCCTGCGTTCCAGTTTCGAGCAACTGGACGCCCTTCAGGGCTATGCCTCGGGCATGCCCTCCCCGGGCTTTCATCAGCGGGTCTGGGAGGGCTTGCTGGGCGACACCCCGGACTTCCGGGAACGCCTGGTGGTGGACTGTCTGACGGACCTGGCCCGGGCCTGCCGGGCCAAGGGCCTTCCGGATGCCCCCTCCACCGCGGGGGTCCAGGCGGCCGCCCTCCAGGCCCGGCGCCTGGCGGACCTGCGGGGCCACGCGGGACCGGGGCGGGAGGACCTGCTGGACGCCGTCCGTTCCTGCTTCATGAAGGGCGAGGAGGCTGGTTCGGCCTTCCTGGGGGAGGTGCTGCGCCACCTGGGGGGGCACCGCTTGGGGGAGTTGCCCCCGGACACCGGGGCTCCGCCCCTGGTGGAAGAGGCCCGGCGCCGGGCGGCGGCCTGCGGGGTGCGCCTGGGGGACACGGTACGGCGCACCTCCCGGCTGGACCTCTACCGTTCTCGCCGCCATCGGGCCCGGCGTCATTTCTTCCACCTGACCAGCTACCTGGGCCTGCCCCTGGCCCGCTGGCAGGGGGGACCGGACTTCCTGAATGGCACCTCCCTGGATCTGCTGTTCGAGACCTGGGATCACGCCTGGTCTCCCATGGTGGAGGCCCGGTTGGTGGAGCTGAGCCCCGAAGGGGCGACCCTGGAGGAGGTGGCCTCGGCGCGCCTGCGGAAGGACGAGGAGGCTCTGGGAGCGGTGGGCCAGGCCCGATCCTCCGCGGCGGTGGTCCAGCTGGCCCTCCGGGCCTGCCTCCTGGGGCTCCAGGATCGCCTGCCCCAGCTGCTGGCGCGGGTGGAGGCCCACTTGGAGGAGGATGGCTCCTTCGATTCCGTGGTGCGCTGTGCCCACCATCTCCTGGCCCTCTGGCGGGCCCGGGAACCCCTGGGGGCCACGGGCCACCCCCGGATCCAGCACCTGCTGCATCGGGCCTGGGACACGGCCCTCTTCCTCTTACCCACCCTGCGGGACCTGAAGGAAGAGGACGGAGGCCCCATGGTGGATCGGCTCCTGGCCCTGCGGGCGCTGGGGCGCCTGGAGGGACTCGATCCCCAACCCTTCCACCAAGGCCTGGGCGCCCTGGCGGAGGATCCTCACTGCGCCCCGGGCATCGGCGGCAGCTGTGCGGCCTTGCTCTTCCTGGAGGGCCCCTGGGACGAGGCGCGCCTCGCGGATTTCCTGGAGGGGCGGTTCGGTCCAGGGGCGGAACCCACGGTGGCCGTGCGCTGTCTCGCGGGGCTGATGGCGGCGGGACCGGAGCTCCTGTGGCGGGTGGAGGGCCTTCTGGGACGGCTGGATGCCCAGCTTCAGCGCTGGGATGAGGAGGACTTCCTTCGTTTCCTGCCGGACCTCCGGCAGGCCTTCACCCGGCTCAACCCCAGGGAAACGGCCCGGGTGGCCAGGCGCCTGGCCGGGCTCCATGGCGTGGCGGAGGGGTGCCTGGAGGTGTCCACCCAGGGTCTTACCCAGGAGGAACTCCTGGCGGGGACACGACTGAACCTGGATCTGGCGCGCCTTCTCGGGGCGGAGGGCCTGGGCCACTGGGGGGAGGGTCACCCATGAACACCACGGCCCTCCGACGCTGGTGGCTGGTGCTGGGGCGCTATGCC
>CAZPUI010000535.1:0-4068 GCA_964589695.1 uncultured Solibacteraceae bacterium
GGAGCCACGCTCATTCCGCGGGGCCACGGGCCGTCCACCGGGAACGTGGGACCCGACCCAGCGCCGCTCCAGCAGGACGAGCTGGTGGCCCTCGGCGACGGTGAAGGACTTGAGCAGGATGGCCGGCAGGGCCAGGGGACCAATGCCTGGGAGCATGAGCGGATCGAAGTTCATGGGAGCTTCCTTTCGGGTGAGGCCCAAGTTCAACGCCGCAGCCTGGAATTGTCGAGGTACGCATGCGAGCAGAGGCCCTGGACCGCCCAGCGGGTGGAGGGTCTTGCCCACCTGGCGGCCAGGGGACCGGGGGTGATCGTGGTCACGATGAACACAGCACCCAAGCCCATCCAAACGCGGGTGTCCCCGGGGTCGGTACGATAACTTAGCTTGGTAGCCCTATCATCCGTTGGTAAAAAGCATCGCCTGGAATCCTGGAGCCTGGACATGCCCACCCTGAGTGCCTTGTTGATGAGCGCAGCCCTGGTGGCGCCCGCCGAGACCCAGCCGAAGCTCGCCCTGCCCGTACTCACCCAGGCGCCCTCCATGGCGCGGTCGGCGGACCTATCCACCTGGCGGGGCTGTGCCCGGATCGAGGATTTCAGCCTCTTCCGGCCCGATGACCAAGGTAGCCTGCCCCATCGCACGGTGGCCCATGTGGGATGGGGACCCGATGGGCTCTATGTGGCTGTGGAAGCCGAGGATCCCGAGCCCGCGCGCATGAGGGTCTGGCCCAGCCGCCGGGACGAGCCCGGGGACCAGGACTTGATCACCGTGGACCTGGACCCCTCCGGCAGCTCCCAGAGCGCCATCCGCTTCATGGCCACGGCCCTGGGGGATCAAGCGGAAGGCATCGTCAGCGAAATGCACCACGAGGGGGACGATGTGAGCTACGACACCCTCTGGAGCGCCGTGGGGCTGCGCACGCCCACGGGCTACCTGGTGAAGTTCCGCATCCCCTACAGCAGCCTGCGCCGGGCCCCGGGGGAGTGGGGCCTGCGGATCCAACGGCGCCTTCCCCGGGAGCGATCCTACGTGGTGGCCTGGCCCCGGCAGCGCCGGGATGAACGCTGCGAAATCTGCCAGATGGCACGGGTGACGGGGGCTCCCGGTGGGAACAGCCATTCGCCCTTCCTGGTGATCCCCTTCCTGTCGGGCCATCGCGAGGAAACCTTGGACCGCGGAGCCCTGGGGGCTCCGGACACCCGGTTGAGGGGGGGGCTGGACCTGCGCTATTCGGGCAAGACCATCACCCTGGACGGAACCTACCGCCCGGACTTCAGCAGTGTGGAAGCGGATGTGGATCCCTTGGAAATCAACACCCGCTTCAAGGTTCCCTTTCCCGAAAAGCGACCCTTCTTTCTGGAGGGCATGGATCTCTTTGCGGTGGAAGGGGCCCAGCGCCAGTTCTTCAGCAGGGCCATCGCAGATCCCCTCTACGGACTCAAAGCTGCGGGCAGCGGCGCACGGGTGGGGTGGAGCGCCCTGGTGGCCAAGGACCTGGCGGGGGGGCGAAGTCTGGCTTCCGATGGGGCCTGGGGCACCGAGGGCCTGGCCACCCGGGACCTGGTGGCCACGGCCCGGGGGCGGCTGGACGACCGGGGCAGCAATGTCGCCTTCCTGGGGGCGGACCGTGTGCTGCTGGGGGGTGCTGCCGGGGCGGGGGGACGCAGCGCAGGCCTCTACCTGAATCAGCTCCTGGGCGACCGCTACCGCCTCAAGGTGAGTGGCATCCAGGGGGAGGCCACCCTGCCCAGCCAAGGGAAGGAGGGCATGGGCGAGGCGGTGGCGGGGGTTCGGACCCTGAGGGGCAAGGCCAACTCCGTGCAGTTCAGCTACAGCGACCGCAGTACCTACCTGGAGGCCACCCACAGCACCACCAGCCCGGAGCTGGTCCTGGCCTCGGGTTTCACCGATCTCACGGGCTTCCGCCGGTCCAGCTTCATGGGGGGATGCTTCGCCAAGTGGAACGAGGGGCCCATCTCCGAGGTGGATGTCTTCGTCAACCTGAGTGAATTGAGATGGTGGGATGGCGCTCCCATGGAGCGGGGCACCAGCCTAAGCCTGGACCTGAAGACCGCCCAGCGCCTGGAGATCGAGTTCAAGGTGGAGCCCGGGGGACGTTCCTGGGCCCACGGCCGGTCGGTGAGTACCTGGGGCTGGGGGGGATCCATTGGCTCGGACCGCTCCACGGCCCTGCGGGGTTCCGTGGGTTATGGCCGGAATCGGACCCTGGATCTGGATACCGGGGACCCTGCCCTCAAGGAGGCTCGGCAAGCGGAGGCCTCGGGTCAGCTCGGGGGCTTCAGCTATGCCCTGTATGGGACGGACAAACGGCTGAACCGGGAGGCGGACGGAAGCCTTCTCCTGCGGGCGCGCCAAGTCAAACTCGGGGCGGGCATGCAGTTCCCGGAGCATCTCTACCTCAAGGCCCAGGCCTACTTCACGCGGTACGACCGTCCTTCCGGCGGAAGCCATGAAAAGTACGCCAAGGTCCTGGTGGGTTGGCAGCCCAACGCCTTCACCCACGCGTATCTGGGCGCCACCACCCGGAGGCGCCTGGACCCCTTCGAACGCCTGGATCCCGAACGCATGGTGGAGCGGGGCCTCTTCGCCAAATTCGCCTACGCACTGCAGTTCTGATCAGCCCAGCCTTTGGGCATTCCTCACGGCGCCCCTGTCGGCGCTGGTGGCCAGGAAGGCGTAGGCCTTGAGGGCCAAGGAGATGTCCCGCACGCGGGTGGCCGGTTTCCAGGCTGCGGTTCCCTTGGCCTCCATGGCCAGCCTGCGTTCGGCCAGCACCTCTTCCGCCACGTTGAGGTGGATGCGTCGCTCCGGAATATCGATCTCGATGAGGTCGCCCTCCTCCACCAGGGCCAGGGTGCCGCCCTCGGCGGCCTCGGGGGAGGCGTGGCCGATGGAGAGGCCCGAGGTGCCCCCGGAGAAGCGGCCGTCCGTGAGGAGGGCACAGGCCTTCCCCAGTCCCTTGGACTTGAGGTAGGACGTGGGGTAGAGCATCTCCTGCATGCCCGGCCCCCCCCGGGGGCCCTCGTAGCGGATCACCACCACATCGCCCGCCTGGACCTCACCGGTGAGGATGGCGCCCACGGCCTCTTCCTGGCTTTCGAAGACCCGGGCAGGGCCCGAAAACTGCCAGATCGAGGGGTCCACCCCTGCGGTCTTCACGATGCAGCCCCGTTCCGCCAGGTTGCCGAAGAGCACCGCCAGGCCGCCCTCCTTGGTGTGGGCGTGGGCCATATCCCTAATGCAGCCGTGGGTCCGATCCAGATCCAGCTCGGGATAGCGTCGATCCTGGGAGAAGGCCTCCAGGCTGAAGACGCCTCCGGGGGCCGCCCGGAAGAAGGTGCGCACAGCAATATCTTCTGCGGTGGCTACATCATGTCGGTGAAGGGCCTCCCCCAGGGTGGGGGCGTGGACCGTGGTGACTTCCCGATGAATGAGACCCCCGCGATCCAGCTCCGCCAGGATGCCCAACACCCCACCGGCGCGGTGGACATCCTCGAGGTGGATATCGGGAACGGCCGGGGCGACCTTGCAGAGGCAGGGGACACGCCGGGAGATGCGATCGATGTCCGACATGGTGAAGCCCACCCCAGCCTCGTGGGCCACGGCCAGCAGGTGAAGCACGGTGTTGGTGGAGCCCCCCATGGCCACGTCCAGGGCCATGGCGTTTTCGAAGGCCTGGAAGGTGGCGATGCTTCGGGGCAGGATCGAGGCATCCCCCTGCTCATAGTGGCGGTGGCAGAGGTCCACAATGCGTCGGCCGGCCTCCAGGAAGAGCCCACGGCGGTCGGCATGGGTGGCCACCAGGGTGCCGTTGCCGGGCAGGGCCAGCCCCAGGGCCTCCGCCAGACAGTTCATGGAATTGGCGGTGAACATGCCGGAGCAGGAGCCGCAGGTGGGGCAGGCCGAGCGTTCGAAGGCCTCCACTTCCGCATCCGTGCACCCCTCATCCCCCGCCTTGATCATGGCGTCGATGAGGTCCACGGCGAGCTCCTCGCCCCGCCACTGGACCTTCCCCGCCTCCATGGGACCGCCGGACACGAAAATGGC
>CAZPUI010000536.1:0-4066 GCA_964589695.1 uncultured Solibacteraceae bacterium
TCGGATGCCGGCCAGGAAAATCCTTCTTCATGTTGGAAGCCTCGAATGACGCATGCTCCGGCGGAGCCCACACGGCGTAACTTGTCTGAGCAATCCCCGAGCCACACGTGTAAAATATTGTTTATAATGGCTTTACGTATCTGGTGCCCCTGCGGTGTCCTGGGTGACCCGATCAAATGATGGGTCCCTGCCATCAATTTGAGGGGCCCGCCGTTTCACACCGTGGGCATGGCGTTTCGACGGCCCCAGACCTCCAGCAGGACCCTCGTGGCCGTGAACACCACGGGACCCAGGATCAGGCCTGCCCCCCCGAACACCACCAGTCCACCCACGATGGACACGAAGGTCACCACCGTGTGCAGCTTCAGCAACCTTCCCACAAGCATGGGGTACAGCAGGTTATCGACGCCGCCCACCACCACGGCGCCCCAGAGGACAAGGATCAGGGCTTTTCCCGCACTGCCCGCCAGGAGCAGGTAGGCGGCCGCGGGGACCCACACGATGAACGCACCCAGCACGGGGATCACGGCGAGAAGCCCCATGACGAGCCCCCAGAGCAAGGGCGCGGGAAGACCGAGCCACCAGAACATCAACCCGCCCAAGGTGCCTTGGACGCCTGCCACCACCAGGGTTCCGTAGACGGTGGCACGAATGGTATCGAACACGTCCGCAAAGAGTCGCGTCATGTCCGCCGCTCCCAGGGGCGAAAAGGCCCTGAGGCATTCCATGCCCGCGCGGCGGTCACGCAGGAGGTAGAACAGCATGTAGAAGGTCAGGACGACGCCCGTGATCTGCAGCAGGGACCCCCGAACGAAGGACGTGGCGGCATTGGTGAGCCATGAGGCTGCCGTTTGGACAAACCCTGGCAAATCGATCTGCTGTTCCAGCCACTGGCCGACCGGGGCGATCTTGGGATGGGCATCGAACACGCGCCGCCACTCGCCGGAGACCACCAGGGCCTTGATGGTCTGGGCCCCCCGGGCGGCCTCGACCAGCATGCGGTCCATGATGAACGTGGCGGGTACGAGCACGATCACCACGACCACCAGGATGCCAATCGTCGCCGACAGGCCTGCATGCTTGACACGGGTTTCCAGCCAGCGATGGAGGGGGGCAAACACGACGGCCAGGGCCATGGCCCAGGCGAAGGCCGGAAGGAAAGGTCCCATCATGCGGAAACACAAATAGATACCGACCCCCGTCAAGCCCATCAGGACCAGGGCGTGCACATGGAGGGAGGAACCCCAGTCATTGGGGTTCTCCCGGGCGTTCGTGGTACCGGTCATGTCCATGCGGGTCGGACTCCTGGTTGAGCGTCAGAAACGCATGGCGTTGCCGACGGTGAACTGCCACCGCGATTGGTAGGGTTCTCGGGTCAGGGGAACGGCCACACTCATGAGAATCACGCGACCCACCGAGCTTTTCAGGTTGCCCAGGCGAAGGCCTACCCCCACGTCCGAATAGACCCGGGACCATCCGTGCCCATCCAGGCGTCGGACTGAACCCAGGTCCACGAATACGCTGTACCCCAGCCTGACAATCCCCCACCACCGCTGGTCCGTCAGGATGCGGTAGTCCACCGAGGCGCGCCATCGCGCATCGCCTGGGTGGAGCTGGTTGGGATAGCCCCTCAGGCCCTGGTCTCCCCCGAGGTAGTACCAGCGCTCAGGATCCGGGCGTTGGGCCACATCCACCGCCACCAGACCCGCAAGGATCCGATGGCTCGTCAGCTTGAGGTACTGCACCAGGGACAGGGCCATGTGGCTGTCTTCCAAGCCTGTGGTGGCCTTCCGGCCCTCCCAGGACGCCCGCAGCAGCGTGAGCTTGTCGCTGGATTCCGACCAGCCCCGTTCGGCCTCGATCCGGAAAAAGGGGGCCGCCATGGAGGAACCCCAGGCACGGCTGTAGGCACCCACTTCCAGCTCGCCCGTCCAGGCCAGGTTGTAGTCCTCCGGGGTGTCCATGCCCAGAAGGTCTTCGAAACCTTCGAAGGTGTCCTTCTGGGTGGAGAGGGTGATGGCTGGCCCCCGGAGGCGTCGATTCTTCAACACCGGCAAGGGCAGGGACCCTGCTGGCCCGGTCTGGGAGAGGGGGCCGTAGCTGGTGTCCTGGGCGTGGAAGCGCAGGCCCCCACGCCAGACCCGATCCCCCCAATGGCCCAGGGCCATGCCTGCGGCCAGGCGAACCTCATGCTGGGTGAAGGGAGCCTGGAAGACCTTCACTTTCTGGTCATAGAACGAGAGGCTGGACCGCCGCTGGGAGGTCGCGATTCCCGTGGACCACGGCGTGTCCAGGGCGAAGTAGGGCCGTTCCAGTCGGAAGCTGCGCAGGAATCCATCGGACAGGTACTGAGTGTGGGCTTCGAAGGTCCAGCGGCTCCCAAACAACTGGGGGTCGCCATAGGCGAAGCCCCAGGTGCGGCGTTCATGGTCCTTGGAAAGGTCGAAGGCTACGCTCTTGCCTGTCCCCATGAAATTCCGCTCATCCACCCCCAGGCTCAGGGTGTTCTGTCCGCCCACGTTCTGGTAGGCCGCGGTGAACTGGGTCGTCCAGGCATCCCGGACGCGTACCATGGCCACCACGGTGCCGTCCGGCTGCACCACCGGGTCGATGTGGGCATCCTTGACGAAGGATAAGGCCCGCAAAAGGCGTTCAGTCTCGTAGATGCGCCGCGCCCGAACCGGGTCGCCTTCCGAGAAGAGCAGGGTTCGCCGAATGACCGTTTCCCGGGTGGAGGCATGGAGCCGATTGGCCAGGCGACCCAGCCAGACGTTTTCCGAGGGCTTGGCCAGGTCGAAAATATCCCCGACCTCCACCATGATTTTTCCGATTTTCGCCTTGCGGGCTTCCAGTGCATTCCAGGGTTGGGCTGTTCGCGTCAGAAGGGTTTTCTTGGCGTTTCGAGCGGACTGGTTCGCCTTAACCGACTGTGGGGGCACGGCAGCGGTAGATTGGACGGCCAAGGATCCCCACACCAGAAGCAGGCCGACACAGCCAAAGTTTTCTTGATCCATGGAAATGCCAAGGATGTTCATGGGGACTCGGGGTGGGTTCCAATTCCTGGCTGAAGCCCGGGATTGGTACGGGTAGGGGTATTAATTCCGCCACAATTGGAAGAAATCGCAGAGTTGTTGATAGGGTACTTCAAAAGGACAAACCGTGCAGTTCAGGTGGGTCCTGAGCGGCCTCATGTGGTGGACCGCCGCTTTGCGGCTCATGGTGGCACTCTGCAAAGGCTTAGCGCCTCCCACCATGCCCCCGGCGCTTGGTTTCCTTGGGCCAATGGGATCGAGGAAGTTCCTTGCGGTGTCCGTTCCTCGTTTCGGCGTAATACCAGCGGTCATTGGTGTAGTAATAGTGGTAGCCATCCTGGGAATAGTGGGAGTCATCATCCAATTCCACATGGACTGGCAAGATCGGGATGATGTCATACCCGCTGCGAGGCCTGGGTGACACCATGCATCCCAATAGCACCATGGTTGATGTTGCAAGTACGACCACCTTCACTCTCATGGGAATCTCCTCGAGTGTTCTTGAAAAATTGCATATATTTTTGCGAATGAGGTGGATCCTGTTCGCGGTTCATCGATGCACGTTTCACCGTCTCCTGGTTTGATACCTGGCGAGGAACCCAAGGATTTGGCATCATCCATGCCAAATTCCAAGAATAGAAATGAAACGGTTTGAATAATTACATGGATCGTCTTCGGAGTGAATTCAATCAAAATGATTGCCGCTGCCCTTGAATGCGAGGAGTCTTGTTCGTCTTTCCTGTTTTAAATTTGATTCCTCCCCGCCACCAGGGGTCAGAGCGTCAGTAAAAAAGCGACCAGATCCTGCTTCTCTTGCGCATTCAGTCTCAATCCCAGAACCAGGTTGAAGAACTCCACGGTGTCCTCCATGGTGAGCAGCCGACCGTCATGCAAGTAGGGAGGCGAGTCCTTGATCCCGCGCAGGGGGAAGGTCTTGATCGGACCATCGGCGGAGGCCCTTCGCCCATTGGTGGTCATTTCGCGGAAGAACCGTTCGGTCCTCAGGTTGTGCATGAGGTGATCGGTGTAGTACG
>CAZPUI010000537.1:0-4064 GCA_964589695.1 uncultured Solibacteraceae bacterium
GGCGGTGTATTACCTGTGGAAGGCCAAGGGCCTTCGTCATGAACCCGAACCGAACCTCATCCAACCTGCACCGTGTACCGGTGCCTAACCAAGGAGCCTCCATGCTTTCGACCCTTTTCCTCACCGTGGCCCTGGTGGCCTCACCCTCCACGGACACCCCCAAGCCCGCCACCAACACCAAGTGCCCCGTCATGGGCGGCAAGGTGAACGAGAAGAGCCCCACCGTGGTGGTGCGGGGCCAGACCTACAAGCTCTGCTGCAAGGGCTGCGACAAGAAACTGGCGGACAACCCGGACAAGTATCTGGAGAAGGATGGAACACCCAAGAACGCCAAGAAGTAAGGGACGTTCAAACGGCTAAAACTGGGACACGGAGGGGTGCCGGAGCACGCGGAGAAAGGATGGGGAGGTTTCCCTCCGTGATCTCCCGTTTCCTCCGGAACCCCTCCGTGTCTCAGCTGTCCTTAGAGAACCGGTCTACTTCCCCTGCAGGGCCACCTTCAGGTCCAGACCGGGCACCAGGGCCTTGGGGTCCCGGCTGACCTGAATCTTGAAGAGCCGCCATTCGCCCTTGTGGTGCACGAAATCGAAGGCGAAGAAGACCACCCCCTGGTCGAAGCTGGTGAGCCACCACTGGCGCTGCCAGGAGGCTGTGAGGGAGGCCGCCTGGAGCTGCTCGCAGGTGCCGATGCTCCAGGTCCGGGGAATCCATTCCTCCAGCTGCTTGCGGGGGCCGGGATCCGTGGTCTCCTGGGGCAGGGCGTACTTCTCCCATTCCTTGAAGGCATCCGCCCAGCCGCCCGTGGACAGGGCCGAGAAACCGGCCAGGATCCGCTGGCTGGGCACGGAGACCAGGGATTGGGCCGACAAGGGCAGGGCCAGGGCGATCAAGGCAGGGCGGACGAGGCGCATTCGAATTTCCCTTTCCTGTGGATGGATGGGTTTGATTTGTCAAACAAACAGGTGCCTCCTGGGTCCCCAAGGTGCCCTGTTTGCGCATGCCCCATCGGGGCCCTGGCCTGCGGTGCGAGTCCGCTCATTACCACGGTGGACTCAGGTCCTTTCGAAATGAACCTCCAGCGCCCGGAATCTCTCTGTGGTTTCGAAGCCATTCGTGACGGGGATTTGGAGGTCGATCAGCACGGCATCGAATATATTCTGTATTCGCGATTAGCGAATATACTTTCGGCATGGTACTGAAGCCGCAAGATCTCCTCGTGGTACTCAAACTCTGGGTAGGGCGGGGCCAAGCGTGGACCTATCAGACTCTGGCCCAGGCGCTGGGCCTCAGCTCTGCGGAAGCACACGCCGCCGTGAAACGGGCACGGGCCGCTGGCCTCCTCCTTTCGGGTCCCCTGTCGGCTCCGCCGAACCTGATGGCGCTCAGGGAGTTCCTGATCCACGGTGCCCGGTATGCCTTTCCGGCCCAGGTCGGCGCCCTGGGGCGCGGGATCCCCACGGCCCATGCCGCCCAACCTCTCAAGGAAGTACTGGTCCCCTCCGACGAACCGTCCCCGGTTTGGCCCCACCCCAGGGGCACGGTCAGGGGGCTGTCGGTGAATCCGCTCTATCCTTCTGCCCCCGGTGCCGCCCTGGAGGATGCCGCTCTCTATGAACTGCTTGCCCTTCTGGACGCGCTCCGCATCGGTCGCGCCCGAGAGCGTCAGACTGCGGCTCGCATGATCGAGGAACGCCTGCAGTGAGGCAGGATCCGAACATCTTCATGGTCGAGCGCATCGCGGACGCTCTGGGCTCTCTCCGGGAGCAGGTGGTGTTCCTGGGTGGTTCTACCACAGGCCTGCTGCTCACCGATCCAGCGGCACCGTCGATTCGGGTCACCAAGGACGTAGATGTGATCGTCGAGGTCGCCACCCGCATGGCCTATCACCGCATCGAAAAGGCTCTGGTTGATCGTGGATTCAAGCATGACACGAGCGACGGTGCCCCGACCTGTCGCTGGCGCCTGGGCGACTGGATCCTGGATGTCATGCCTACGGCGTCCGAGATCCTCGGATTCAGTAACCAGTGGTATCCGGACGCCATCCACACATCCGTGGCAATGGTGCTGCCCAGCGGGGTACGAATCAGGCTGGTGGCTCCGCCCTACTTCGTCGCCACCAAGCTGGAGGCCTTCTTTGGGCGGGGTGGCGGGGACTACTACGGGAGCCACGATCTTGAGGACCTGGTGGCGGTGGTGGACGGACGATCGGAACTCATCGAGGAGACCAGGGCCGCAGACCCCAAGCTCAAGGCCTACCTGTCTGCGAAACTCAGCCCCCTCCTTGCTGACGAACAGTTTCGCTACGCCCTGCAAGGGCATCTTCCGGGCGACTCTGGTAGCCAGGCCCGTTTCCCCGAGCTGCTGCAACGCCTCAAGGCGATCTCGGAACATGAATGAAGGGACGTCCTTGGCCCTACATTGGCCGCAGGGCGAACCCTCCGGGTCGCCATTTCGGGCTTCCGAATGGGGGATCATGGCTGCTCGAAATGAACCTCCAGCGCCCGCACGAAGGCCCCCAGGGCCTCGTCCAGGGCGGGCAGGACGGGCTCAACCGGAGCACCCTCCACCACGGCCTCCTCCACGGCCCGGGCGGCCTTTTCCAGGGCCTTGGCGGCGAAGGTGCCTGCCACCCCCTTCAGGCTGTGGACGGTGCGCCGGGCGGTGTCCCGATCCCCTTCCGCCAGGCTCTTCCGGAACCGCTGGGCGCTGTCGGCGTAGTCCTCCAGGAAGGTGCGCAGCAGTTCCTGGAGCAGGTTGCCATCCTGGTTCATGAGGGCCAGGGATCGGCCTGGGTCCATGACCGCTTCCAGTTCAGCGAAATCCAGGGGGCGGGAGGCTTCCAGTTCCTGGGCCTCGGTGCTGCGACCGATCCAGCGGCCCAGGGTGCTCACCAGGGTCTGGGGGTCGATGGGTTTGGTGAGGTAGTCGTCCATGCCCGCGGCGGTGCAGGCTGCCTTGGCGTCCGCGGTGGCGTGGGCCGTCATGGCCAGGATGGGCAGATCGCGGAGCTGGGGCTGCTCCCGGATTCTCCGGGTGGCCTCGAAGCCATCCATGACGGGCATCTCGAGGTCCATGAGCACGGCGTCGAAGGCCTGCTGGGCCACCCACTGGAGCGCTTCCTCCCCATGGTTGGCCACCTCCACTTGGGCGCCCGCCTTGGCCAGCAGGGCCTGGGCCACCTGCTGGTTGAAGGGGGTGTCCTCCACGAGCAGGATCCGGGCCCCCTCCAGGGCCCTGGGATCGGGCATGGCCTCCCGGGGGCGGGGGGGGGGCAGGGTGTCCTTGGAGACCAGGGGCAAGTCCACGGTGAAGGTGAACACGCTGCCCTTGCCTGGGTGGCTCTGCACCCTGAGCCGACCGCCCATCATTTCCACCAGCCTGCGGCTGATGGAGAGGCCCAGGCCTGTGCCCCCGTAGCGCCGGGAAATGCCCGAGTCCGCCTGGGTGAAGGGCTGGAATAGCTTCGCCTGCTGGTCTTCGGAGAGGCCGATGCCCGTGTCCGTGACGGAAAAGGCAAGGGTGGCCTGGGTGGCGGTCTGGTCCTCCTGGCTCACCCGCAGGACCACGGCCCCCCGTTCGGTGAACTTCAGGGCGTTCCCCGTGAGGTTGATCAGCACCTGGCTC
This sequence comes from uncultured Solibacteraceae bacterium, assembly GCA_964589695.1. Classification (GTDB taxonomy): domain Bacteria; phylum Acidobacteriota; class Holophagae; order Holophagales; family Holophagaceae; genus CAZPUI01. Next base: position 3,625 of record CAZPUI010000537.1, read on the forward strand.
AGGCGCAGGGCATCCCCGGAGACCCATTCGGCCAGGAAGGGATCCTGGATGATGCGGAGGGTGAGCCCCTTGGCCTGGGCCTGGTGGCTGAACATATCGCCGACGTTCGCAAGGAGGGCGCCGGGCTGGAAGGGGGCGGCCTCCAGCTCCATGCGCCCCGCCTCGATCTTGGAGATATCCAGCACGTCACTGATGATGCCCAGCAGGGATTGTCCCGAGACCTGGAGCTTCTCAAGGTATTCCCGGGCCTCCCCGGGCAGGTCCGTGGTCAGGGCGAGGTGGGCGAAACCCAGGATGGCGTTCATGGGGGTGCGGAGCTCGTGGCTCATATGGGCCAGGAATTCGCCCTTGGCCTGGGCGGCGGCTTCGGCCGCCCGCCGGTCCCGCTCAAGGTTTTCCTTATGGCGCAGGGCCCCGGCCATGCCGCGGGTGCCCGTGCC
>CAZPUI010000538.1:0-4062 GCA_964589695.1 uncultured Solibacteraceae bacterium
CACCACCCCCAGTGAAGAGGGAGGTCACGGCCAGAAGGGCGCCGATGATGAAGAACCACCAGGAGGCCAGGTTCAGGCGCGGGAAGGCCACGTCCTTTGCCCCGATGAGGATGGGCAACATGAAATTCCCAAAGACCGCCGGTAGCCCTGGGATCACGAAAAGGAAGATCATGATCACGCCATGTACGGTGAACAGGGCGTTGTAGGTCTGGGGCGTGACCAGGTTGCTCAGGGAATAGAGCTGCACCAGCCTCATCACGATCCCGATGCCCACCCCCACCAGGAAGAAGGTGAACATGGAGTAAAGGTAGAGCAGGGCCACGCGCTTGTGGTCCGTGGACAGGATCCAGGACAGCAGGCCCTTGTGGGGGCCCACGTGCTCCAGGTAGCTGGGTTCAGGCTGGGTCATCGATCTATCCTTCCTTCGTGTCCGTGGGCACGGGGCGCCGACCCCTGCGGGCGGCCACCACCCCAAACACCACCGCGCCAAGGATGAGCACGATGGCGCTCACGCGGGTTAGGTTGAGGGTGGTCACACGGCCGCTGGGGTCGGTGTTGAAACAGAATTTGAGCCATTTGTTGATGGTGGGCCGGACCTCACCCTTGGCGGCCTCGGTGAGGGCCATCTCCAGGTCCGCCGCCAGGTAGGAGGTCCCGTACATGTAGCGGGTCACCTTGCCCTCGGGGGACAGGATCATGAGGGCGCCGGCGTGGATGAATTCGTCGCCTTCGGCCTTGAATTTGAACCCCACGCTGTCGGCCACGGCCCTGCTGGCAAGGGAGGGGCCGGTGAGGAAGCGCCAGCCTTCGGGGGACACGGGTCGACCCACCTGCTTGAGGTAGTTGATCCGCTTCTGGGCAGCAATGTCCGGAGTATCGCGCTCATCGAAGCTGAGGGTCAGGATCTGGTAGTCCTTCCCTGCTTCAGGCTTGGTCCGACCCACCACCTCTGCGAGGCCGTTGAGTTGGGGGGTGCAGATCCCTGCGCAACGGAAGTAGTTGAGGGTCAGAATGGTGGGCTTGGTGATGAGGCTGCCCAGACGGATGGATTTCCCATCCTCGTCGCTGACGATGACATCCTTGGCCACGAACCCACCCAGCTTCTCGTCGATCCCCACCTCCGCTGCCGTGGGGGGCGGGGCGGTCGGGGTCTGGGACTGGAGGCTCAGGTTGACCAGTGCGGTGAAGAGGAGGGCTCTCATGGGGATCCCCTTTGGGATTTTTGGGTTACTTGAGGGCGTCGATCAGATTGCCACGAAGGGTCTTCCAATCACCCGGCCCGAAGGTGGCCACCAGGGGAGAGAACCCATTGGCGGGCAGACTGCCCACCACGGCCTTGGCCAGGGCCAAGTCGCTGTCCTTCCAGCCGGTCGACAAGGCCAGTATCTGGGCGGCCCGGGGGGCGTCGGTGATCACCGTGCGAAGGGGAGATTCCGGATCCACCCTCAGGGACCTCGTCGCTGGGGTTTCGCTCAGGAGCAGGGACTGGGCCTGGGTCAGGGGAATGCGGTTGGGAACCACTTCCCCGGCACTGGCGAACAGCTTGGCCAGGGCCTCCTGGGCCTTGGGATCCTCGGGGGCCTTCGGGAAGGTGGCCAGGCTCTGGACATGGTGCACCAGGGCCATGCGGTCCTTCTTGCTCAGGTAGGAGTAGGCCACCATGGAGGAACCCTTGATGCCCTCCGCCAGGGTCTTGAAGACATCCGTGGCGCGGGTGCCGTGCTTCCAACCCTCACCGGCCGCAAGGTTGCGAGGCTTGGGGTTGAGACCAAGCCCTGCTGCGCCATCACCTCGGCCTTCGGCGCCATGGCAGGAGGCGCAGGACTGGGCATAAAGGGTCTTGCCTCGGGCCAGCAGTTCAGGGTTGGGGGTCATGACCGTGGCGGGGTCGATGGGTGGGATGACCCTGCCCTTCTCCGCGGGGTAAGTGGTGGGATCGAGCCAGCCCATTTCCCCCTGGGGTGCGTTCACCGCTGGGTCCTCCACCCGGTTGTTCACGTTGCGCATGCCTGGCACCACCATGAAGGCGAAGAAGAGGCAGATCACGATGAAGGTGGCCACCACCAGGAGGGCGGAGAGCAGTCGCTTGAGTTCGGCTGGGGAGAGGTAGCGGTCGATCATAGACGGAACTCCAACCCCTCCTTGAGGAAGGGATCACCCACGGGCATGTCGGCTCCCTTGGATTGCGCACCTCGCATCCAAAGAAGGCCCAAGCCCAGGAAGGCGGCGGCAAAACTCAGTTCGGGCCATCCCAAATGGGGGGCTCCGATGCGCGGGAACACCAGCCAGTAGAGGTCCAGCAGGTGGGCCCCCAGCATCAGGAGGGCCACCCAGCGCAGGCGGACCGGGTTTGCTTTTGCCTCCCGGGTCACCAGCGCAAAGAAGGGGATGACAAAGTGGAGAAGGGCCAGGGCGATGGTCAGGTACCACCAGGACCCCGCCAAGCGAACCTTGTACCAGACGATCTCCTCCGGCAGGTTCGCGTACCACATGAGCATGTACTGGGCGAACCCGATGTAGGACCAGAAGACCGTGAACGCAAAGAGGAACCCCCCCAAATTGAAGGTGTGGTTTCCATTGACCTCCCCCATGCGGCCCTGACCCTGGAGGTAGGACAGGTTGAGGGTGATGGCCGCCAGTCCCGCCAGGAAGGCCCCCGCGAAGACGTAGACGCTGAAGATATCGCTGAACCATTCAGGCGTGAGGCCCTTGATCCAGTCCCAGCCCACACAGGTGATCACCAGGGCGAAGATGGCCATGAAGACCGGCGCGAACTTGCGGATGCGGACGTTGTACTGGGGGTCCCGGGACTTGTCCTGGCGTAAGGAGCCTCCCACCAGAATCCAGGTTCCCAGGAGGGTCAGGGCCACACAGATCAGGGTTCGCACGCTGAAGAAGGGCGTACCCAACCAGAAGGCCTTGCCCTTCAGGAATTTGTTCTGCAACGCCTCGGGTCGGGTGCCGGGGTACAGCACGGGAAGCGCGCCCAGGGCCACGATGGCCAGGGGGGCGGAGACGAGCACCAGGGTCCCGACCCTTTCCCCCAGGCGGCGGATGGGTACACTCCACCGCGCCACCACCAGATGTTCCAGGGCCACGAGGAAGAGGGCGCCCAGTCCCATGGTGAAGAGAAAGAGGAACCAGAGCAGCCAGTTGGCCCAGAAGCGTTCGGCCCCGGCGTAGAAGAACGCCAGCAGCACGCCCAGGGCGCCCACCAGAGTCATGCCTTTCAGTGCGTTGTGCATCCTTGGGTCCGCCTATTTGAGATCCGAGTCCTTGGCGTTCTGGGCGCGCTGGAGGGCGCGTACGTGATGTACCACGGCCCAGCGTTCATCCACGGAGAGGTCCGCGGCGTACGAAGGCATGGTGTTCTTGCCCTTGGCGATGGCCCAGTAGATCTGTCCATCGGCATAGTCAAGGAACTGCTTGGCCTGGAGGTTGGCCGGTTTGGCACCATAGGCCGCCGTGAGGGTTGCCACCCCATTGCCCAGGGCACCGTGGCAATGGGCGCACTGGTTCTGGTAGACCTTCTTACCGGTGGCGAGGACGCCAGGGTTCAGGGGCAAGGGGTTGGGCAGCTTGATGGCTTCCTCCTGGGTTCCCAGGCTGGGCTCGAGGTGACCCCGGGCCACGGTGCCCGCCACGGGAGAGCGCATCCCCGAACCATCCTTGAAGAAGGTGCTCTGGGCCTGGGCGTCGATGCGGGGCTGCTCCTGCATGTGGGACATGGGCGGCAGGACATGGAAGAGCTTGATGGTCCAATAGAGCCCGAAACCCGCCACCCCACAGGCCACCGCAATCCCCGCCAGGGTGCGCAGGATGAACTGAGCGCTGAGGGGTGAAGGCTTGGGCTGGCTCAGCCACTCCACGTCCTTGGCGCCCGCTGCCGCCAAAGCCTGTTCAGCACCTTGGGCGTTGAAAGCCCCCTGGTCCGCCTCCAGGGCCAGGGCATAGCGGTCCCGGGTGATGGCCTTGATGGTCTTGGACTGGAGCAGGGGATGGCCGAAAACGGGCAGCTTGTTGAGCAAGAGCAGCATGCCCAGGCCCGCGGTGAAGGTGGCG
>CAZPUI010000539.1:0-4060 GCA_964589695.1 uncultured Solibacteraceae bacterium
ATTCTGTGTTTTCCCCCTATTTCGTATGCTGGGCGGCAACTATGACGCCGCCGTCATGTGCGCCGGCATGATCGGGCACAATCTGGGCGTCGCGCCCAACGCCGTCGCCAACATGGACGCCGTTTGCCGACGTTATGGCGTATTCGTTCCCAAAGCCTTCATTATCGTACCGCTGTGCGGCGCCGTATTGGTTGACGTGGTCGGTATCCCCAAAATTGTTTGGTGCATCAATTACTTTGCCAAGTAAAAGACTTCGCAAGTAAAGGATAATCATAAAAATAAGGAATTATAGGAGAGATGTAATATGGCAAAACTGGTGGAATGTGTACCGAATTTTAGCGAGGGTCGGCGCCCGGAGGTCATTGAGGCCATCGTCAAGGGCATGGCCGATGCCTGCCGGGAGGCCGGGTGTGCCCTCATCGGGGGCGAACTGGCGGAAATGCCGGGGGTGTACGCCGAAGGGGAAGTGGATGTGGCAGGCACCATCACCGGGGTGGTGGACGAGGCCCTGCTGCTGCCACGACTCGTGGACATGCAGGCCGGGGACGTGCTGCTGGCCCTGCCCAGCTCGGGCCTCCACACCAACGGCTATTCCCTGGCCCGGAAGGTCTGCTTCGAGGCCGAGGGCCTCGGAATTCATGATGAACTGCCGGGCACGGGGAAGACCGTGGCCGAGGCCCTCCTGGCGGTGCACCGTAGTTACCTTGGACAACTCCTGCCCCTGGTGCAGGAACGACGGGTCCTGGCCATGGCGCACATCACGGGGGGCGGCCTCACGGACAACCTGCCCAGGGTCCTGCCACCCTCCCTGGATGCGGCCATCGACACCACCTCCTGGGAGGTCCCGGCCCTCTTCCGCTTCCTCATTGAACGGAGCGCCACCCCCGTGGACGACGCCCGAAGGAGCTTCAACCTCGGGGTCGGCATGGTGGTGGTGGTGCCCGCCCAGGACGCCGAAGGGATCCTGGGGGAATTGAAATCCAGGGGCGAAGCGGCCTGGCGCCTTGGAGAACTGATCCCGGGTTCCGGCCACGTGGTCTATCGCTAGCATCTCTTTCACGAGGTCCACCCCCATGCGGATGACGCGGCGACTCAGGGTGCTCCTGCTGGTCCTCCTGGCGTCCGTCTGCCTCAGCACCTACCTGTGGTTCCGCCTGATCCCACCCCGCCCTGCCATCCTCCTGATGATGGAGAAGGGCCCCCAAGGTGGGATCGACGCCGAACAGCAGATCGGCATCATGACCCTGTTCCAGGATGCCCTGGAGCAGGATCCCGACTGCACGGTGCTCACCGAGATCCCCACCGACACCCCCGCCGCCTTCCGGCGTCAGATGGTGCGCCTCGCGATGGCACGCAGGGGCAGCAACCTGGTCCTGGACGCCCTCATCACGAGCCCCGAAGGCAGGACCTCCACCCTCCATCACGAGGGCAGCCCTTTCCAGGTCTTCTCCCAGGTCTCCCAGGACCTGCGCTTTGATCCGAGCCACCTCAACCGCCTGGTGCCTCGAGAGCCGGAGGCGTTCTGGGAGCTGGCCAAGCTCTCAGGTCCCATCCAGTTCGAGGAACTCCCCCAGCGCAAGGCCCGGGCCCTGAAACTGGCGGAGCGATTGCCGGAATGTGTGACCGCCCAGTACCGGGCCGCGTACCTGTCCCTGCGCATGCTCATCGTGGAAGCGAGCAACGATCCGTCCTCCGTGCATCAGGTTCAGGAGCACTTCGACCGCACCCTTGCCCTGCTGCCCCACTACCCCAGGGCGGTCTATCAATTGGTCCGATTCAAGACGGACATCGGTGCCTTCCCTGAGGCCCTGGATCTGGCCCTGGCCCACAAACGCCACTATCCCAGGCACCCCCTTGCCCATGGCGCCCTTTGCTACGTCACGCGAAACGCCGGCATGCTCGAGGCAGCCCAGCGGGCCCTGCGGAATCGGGAGATCCTCAGTGGCGGCTCCGCCGCGGACCCAGGCCTGGGTGAGAATACCTACCTGTATGCCGGCTATTTGGACCGATTCGAGCGGACCCTCATGACCACGTCCCAGGCGCCCACCAGTCCACTCCGGCTTTTCTACCGTGGCTACACGCGACTCCTTCGCGAGGACCGCCCTGGCGCCCTCGCCTTCTTCCGGCAGGCCCAGGAGCGTCCTGGTTCGGTGACCCAATTCGAGCAGTTGTCCAGGGTCTTCGAACTGGCCATGACGGAGCAGCCGACCCAGGCCCTCGATCTGCTCCAGACCCTCTGGAAGCAGCGCGTCTCCCTGCGGGTACCCGACGGCGAATTCACCTTCAAGCTCGCCGAGGCCTTCGCCTTCCTGGGCCAGGAGGAGGCTGCCATGGATGCCGCTGCCCGAGCCTTCTCCCACGGCTTCTGGTGCACACGGTGGTACCGGAATTCCCCCCTCCTGGCCTCCCTCCAGGACAATCCCCGCTGGCAGTCCCTGCTCAACCACATTCAAACCCGACAGAGTGCCTTGGCCGCCAAGTACCCCCTGGAGTTGTTCTAGGTCCTGTTGGCTACAGCCCCTGTCCCCAGCCGTCCTGGGCAAAAGCCAGGAGCCTTCCCTGGCGGCCCTGAAGTGCCAAGGCTCGGGCCACATAGCGGCCCAGGGGATCCACCTCCAGATTGACCTCGGAGCCAGGTCGCAGCTGTTCCAGGCGCGTGCGACGAACCGTCTCGGGAATGAGGGACACGGAGAATGCATCCTGGGAGGCATCCACCACCGTCAGGGAAATTCCATCCACGGCGATGGATCCCTTGGCTGCCACCATGGGGGCCAGGTCGACGGGCATGGAGAAGCGCCAGAGGCCCTCGCCTTCGGCGCGCACCAGGAGGTGTCCCACCCCATCCACGTGCCCCGAGACCATATGCCCATCTAACGGATCCCCCACCCGAAGGCTGGGCTCCAGATGAAGGGTGGCCCCCAGGGGCAGGCGGCCCAAGGTGCTGCGCTCCAGGGTCTCCTCGGAGAGGTCGGCCCACCAGGTTCTCGCATCCCTGGAGACAGCCGTGAGGCAGACCCCGTTGACGCAGATGCTGGCACCCGGCTCGGCCCTTTCCAGGAGCTCGGGAGCGCAGGCCATGTGAAGCCGCCCCCCCCCAGGCCGCGCATGTCGGCCCTCGAGGTTTCCTAGGTGCCGGATGAGGCCGGTGAACATGGGCATTCCTCCCCGACCAGCGTACCTCAGGCCGGGCCTCGGGCGTATGCTGATAGCCCACCCCCCGGAGTTCCCATGCGCACCCTGCCCCTCGCCCTGCTCCCTGGCCTCCTCCTGGCCCAGGCCCCCAAGGAGATCACCACCACCCTCAAGGACCAGCAGGCCCTGGCGGTGACCATCTACAACGACAACCTGGCCCTCATCAAGGACCAGCGGGAAGTCCGGCTGCCCAAAGGGCTCGTACCCCTGGCCTTCCAGGAGGTGTCCGCCCAGATCCGCCCCGAGACGGCCCTGCTGCGGAACCTCACCGACCCCAAGGGTTTCTGGGTGGCGGAGCAGAACTTCGATTTCGACCTCCTGACTCCCCAGAAACTCCTGGAAAAGTTCGTGGGTGAAAAAGTGACCCTGGTGAAAAACGTCCCCAATGAAAACGGGGCCGGGTCCCGGGAGGTGCGGGAAGAAGCCCTGGTGCTCGCCACCAACGGTGGGGTGGTGCTCCAGTTCCCCGACCGCATCGAGACCAGCCTGCCCGGTCGCCTGGTCTACCCCAGGGTCCCTGAGAACCTTCGGGCCCGCCCCACCCTGGTGATTGCCCTCCACAGCCCCGGCGACAAGGCCCAGAAACTGGAACTGAGCTACTTGACGGGGGGCCTCGCGTGGAAAGCGGACTATGTGGCGAACCTCACCTCCGATGAGAAGACCCTGGACCTGAGTGGGTGGGTGACCCTCACGAACCAGAGCGGCGCCGCCTATCCCAATGCACTGCTTCAGTTGGTGGCCGGGGACGTGAACCGCGCCCGGGAGCGCCCCATGCCCTCGGCGCCCATGGGTGGAATGGTGCGCATGGCCAAGGGCGAGGCCGCCCCGGAGATGAAGGAGGAGAGCCTCTTCGAATACCACCTCTACA
>CAZPUI010000540.1:0-4057 GCA_964589695.1 uncultured Solibacteraceae bacterium
CGCTTGTGGACATCGTGCTGGTGCTGCTGATCATCTTCATCGTGATCACGCCCGCCGTGAACAACGCGGTCAAGTTGCCGCTCTCGCGGCACAGCTTCAAAGCTGACAAGGAGCAGGGGGCCAAGTATTTGAACCTGATCCTCCCGGCCACGCGTGACCCCAAGGACTACTCCAAGATCCTTGGCCCGGGTCGTTTGACGGTGGACGATCCCAACGCCAAGGACCTTTCCTTCCCCATCGACGACGAGTCGAAACAGGAGCGCCTGGTCCAGTTCGTGAAGGAATCGACCTCCCAGCTCAGCGACAAGCGCGTCTTCATCAAGGCGGACGCTGACCTGCCCTTCAAGTACGTGAACGAACTCTTCCAGATCTGCCGTCGTGGCGGCGCCGACGAGGCTTCGGTGGTCACCAGCGAGGACAAGAGCATGGAAAAGAAGGCGGGAGGTAACTGATGGAAGCCGTTGGCAACAAAGGCGGACAGAAGTCCGAGATCAACGTCACGCCCCTGATCGATATCGTGCTGGTGCTGCTGATCGTCTTCATCATCATGGTGCCGGGTCTCTCCAAGGCCTTGCCGGTGGTGGTGCCCCAGGTGGTCACGGTGGATAAGCCCACGCCGCCCGATCCGCGCAACCCGCCCATCGTGTTGGAAATCACCCCCAAGCCCGATGGCACCTACAAATATTCGCTCCAGAGCCAGGAGATCGAAATCACGGCGCTCTCCGAGCAGCTTTCCCCCGTGGTCCAGCTCCAGCCCCTGAACCTGCGCAAGATCTACGTCAAGGTGGATGAGGACGTGCCCTACCAGGCCGTGGTCAATGCCCTGGACCAGATCCGGCTGGCCTCCGAGAAGGCCAAGAACGAAACCAAGGCCAAGCCCGAAATGGCAGGCATGGACGGTGGCGACATCAAGGTGGCCGCCTCCCTGAAAAAACGGACCTAGTTTTCCCGTTGGACACCAAGGACCGCGGCATGCCGCGGTCCTTGGTCTGTACCGGGAATAGGAAGCCGAGAACCGGTGTCGAACGTGGATCTGGGGACCCTTCTGGGGCCAGGGCGGGGCCGCAGCCCGCGGGCAGGATCGGGAAGCCCCGCTACCATGGGAGATGGAGGTACCCCATGAAGATCCTGCTGGTCGGTTCGGGCGGTCGGGAGCACGCCCTCGCCCTCAAGCTCAAGGCCGGTGCAGAACCCGTGGAACTGTGGACGGCCCCCGGCAGCGATGCGCTGGCGGAACTGGGAGCCTGCCTGCCCCTGGAGGGTACGGATGTCTCAGGTCTCGTGGCTTGGTGCCGAGCGAATCGCCCGATCTGGTGGTGGTGGGGCCCGAGGCCCCGCTGGTGGCCGGCTTGGCGGATGCCCTGGTGGCGGAGGGCCTGGCGGTGTTCGGCCACGATCAAGCCACGGCCCGGCTGGAGGGTTCCAAGGATTTCGCCAAGGATTTCATGGTCCGGCATGGCATTCCCTGCGCCCAGAGTGTGACGGTCACGGACTTGGAGGCAGGCGAGGGGGCGATCCGCACCTGGACCCTGGGCTACCCCGTGGTGCTCAAGGCCGATGGATTGGCGGCAGGGAAAGGTGTGGTGCTGGCCTCCAACGAGGCGGAGGCCCTGACCACGCTTCGCGCCTTCCTGGGTGGGCAATTCGGGGAGGCCAGCCGCACGGTGGTGCTGGAGGAGCCTCTCTTTGGCATGGAGCTGAGTCTGCATGTGCTGGTGGACGTGGACGCGGACCATGCGGCCTACGCCACCTTGCCACCCTGCCAGGACCACAAACGCATCTACGAAGGGGACCTGGGCCCCAACACCGGGGGCATGGGAGCCTTCGGCCCCATCCCTTTCCTGGACCATGGCCATCTGGAGGAACTGCGGGAAAAGCTGGTGGTGCCCACGGTGCAGGGGCTCCGGACCGATGGACTCAAAGGTCGGGGTGTGCTTTTCCTGGGGGTCATGTGGACCCAGGAGGGGCCCAAACTTCTGGAATACAACGTTCGCTTCGGGGATCCCGAGACCCAGGTGCTCATGCAATTGCTGGACGAGGACCTGCCCGAGCTGTTGCGTTCGGTCGCAGAGGGGCGGCTGGCCCAGCGTCCCCTTCGGCTCCATGAAGGGTGCGCCCTTGCGGTGGTCCTGGCGGGGGAAGGCTACCCCGAAACGCCAAGGAAGGGCGTGCCCATGCGCCTCGGTCCCTGCGGTGTCACCCTCATCCATGCCGGCACCCGCTTCCAGAATGGTCAGTGGCTCGCCCATGGTGGGCGGGTGCTGAATCTGGCCACCTTTGCCCCGGATCTGGCCTCGGCCCGGGCTCGGGTAGCCGAGGCCCTCGACCAGGTCGGATGGGAAGGCATGCAGGTGCGCCGGGACATCGGCCTGCGGGCCCTGAACCACCATCTCGCGGGGAAGGGGCCCCAGGATCCATGGTAGGGGGCGTGGCTAAGGCCCCCAGGTCTTGGCCTAGAATGGGCGTACTAATCTGGAGTGGGTCATGAGCCTCGCGGAAGGACGAACCAGCCTCCACACCCTGGATGAATGGAAGACGTGGGAAGGGCGATGGGAGCTCATCCATGGGGTTCCCCACAACATGACCCCCGTTCCGAGCCTGGAGCATCAGCAGATCTCAGCCATGCTGCATCTGGAGGTGGGCAATGCCTTGGGTGCCGCCCGCCAGAAGCAGGGAGGCGGGGAGTGCCAGGTCCTGGCCGCACCCCTGGATGTCTTTCTCCTTTCGAGCGTCGTTCAACCGGATCTGGTGGTGGTCTGCGACACCGCAAAGCTCTCCCCCCGCGGGGTGGAAGGCGCTCCGGACTTGGTGGTGGAAATTCTCCGTCCTGGCACTGCCCATAAGGATCTCACGTCCAAACGCTGGCTGTATGAGGGCGCAGGAGTGCCCGAGTATCTGGTGGTCTACCCCGAGGCACAAAGGGCGGAGCTGCTGATGCTCGGGCCCGACGGTTTCTATCGAACCCAATCCCGGGTCGAGTGGGGGCAGGTGCTGGTCCTGCTCGCCGGTCGTATCGAAATCACCGTGGGATTCCGTCCATGAAGCGAATTGGGAAGCGGGTGGGATTGGACCTCTCCCCGGATCCCTGTGCCTGGCCGCCCCCCACCTTCACCGAAATGAACTGCAAAGGCTGACCGACATGCTCCAGTGCTGCCCATGACACCCTGGCCCTACCCCCTCCTTCGTCTCAAACCGGGCAAGGAGTCCCTCCTGTCCAAGCGCCATCCCTGGGTCTTTTCCGGGGCCCTTCGGGATCCGGTTCCGGCGCCTTTGGTGCGTCTGGCGGATGCCTCGGGCCAGGTCCTCGGCGTGGGGACGGCCTCGACCACCAACCCCCTGGCGGTGCGCCTCTTCCGCTTCGAGGATGCGCCGCTGGACCGCGCCTTCTTCCAGCAGCGCCTGGAGGCGGCCCTCGCCCTGCGCCGCACCCTGGGGCTGGCCCTTCCCTCGGAAGGCTGGCGCTGGGTCTTTGGTGAAGGGGATGGATTACCAGGTCTGGTGGTGGACCGCTATGCCCACGCCTGCGTGCTGCAGGTGGGAACCGCCGGCCTCGAGGCCACGCGGGAACTTTGGTGGCCCATCCTCCACGACCTGGCCAAGGCCGAGGGGGCCACCGTCTTCCTGGAACGCAGCCAGGGGGGGCGCAAGGACGAGGGGCTCGAGCCCATGAATCGCATCCTCAAGGGGAGCCTGCCCGGCCCTGTGGTGGTGCAGGAGGGTTCGGCCAGGCTGACGGTGGACCTCATGAAGGGCCAGAAGACGGGCTTCTTCCTTGATCAGCGGGAGCACCGGCTCACCCTGGGCCGCGTGAGTCGGGGTTGCCGAGTCCTCAACACCTTCGGCTACACCGGCGGGTTCTCCATCCACGCAGGCCTTGGCGGCGCCCGGGAAGTGGTCACCCTGGACATCAGCGGACCCGCGCTGGACCTGGCCGAAAGGGATTGGGTGGCCAACGGGCTGGATCCCAAGACCCACCGCCGTCTCCAAGGGGATGCCTTCGAACTCATGCGGCAGTTGGAGCCCGAGGGTTTTGACCGGGTGGTGGTGGACCCACCCG
>CAZPUI010000541.1:0-4056 GCA_964589695.1 uncultured Solibacteraceae bacterium
CAGCCAGCCAGGCGATGGAACACCTGACGCGAGTCCTTCTCCCCCCCGTTGCTGGCGTCGATGCCCTTCCGGCGGAAGTACTTCTGGGCCAGGATATCCACGGCCACTTGGGACCAGCTATCCGGCACCAGGACATCCTTGGCCTCAAAGACCACGGAGCCATCGAGCTTGGAGATCCGACTCGTGCGCGGCACGAAGGGAATGCCCTCCAACGGGTCCTGGTCAGGCTTGGTGAAATGGCGGGGGATCTGCATGGTGACTCCTGCGACGGCGAAGCCAGCGCCGCTGGAGGATGGCGCTGGAGGTCTGGATGGGCGGCTCAATCAGGGAGGTCCCTGGTTCTGGGACAGTCCCGCACAACAATGGGTAGTGTCGAGCTGAAAGGATCACCCCAACATCTTGGGGTGTCAAGGGGGTAGTGTGCCCATTCGGAAAGACCTGGCCCAAGCGTTGATGCGGGTTGACCTAGAGTATTTCCTCGCCTCCGAGCACCCTCGCCGCTAGGCTGAAAGCAAGCCGGGCCCCATGCATCGGTGGGCGGCGAACCTGGTCAGGTCGGAAGAAGCAGCCATAAGTCGCCCCACCGAGTGCCGTGGCAAGCCCGGCCCTTTCATGCCTTCTCGAACGGGTCTTGGGCGTGGACTCCGTGTCTCAGATGTCCTTAACCGGAGCCCACACAAAGGATGGGTATCACCACCGTACCAGCACCCGGGTGCCTCCCTCGGGCCTGGGCTCGAAGGTCAGGTCGGCGCCCTGGGCGTTGAGCCATTTCATGGCCAGGGGAAGGCCCAGGCCCGTGCCTTCGGGATGCCCGCTTTCGAAGGGACGCAGCATGCGCACCAGGGTCTCCTCCCCGAAGCCGGGCCCTTGGTCCAGGATGTCGATGCGACCCTCCTGCACCTGGACCTCCACGCGGCCCCCCACTGGGGTCACCTGGCAGCCGTTCTCCACCAGGTTCACCAGGGCCTGGTGGAGGAGCTGGGGATCCGCCTGGGCCCATCCCGAGCCCGACCAGCCGAGGATTCGGCCCTGGGCCTGGGGACGACGGGATACATCGGACAGCACCTGGGCGGCGATTTCCCCCAGGTTTACCTCGGTGATCCTGGGATCCAAGGGCTTGGCCCATTGCAGGAACCGCTGCACGAGTCTTTCCATGTCCTCGGTCTCCCGCAGCAGTTCCTCCGCCACCTCCCCGTGCCCGGCCCGGCGCAGGAGCTGGCCATGGCCCTTCATGACCGCCAGACCGTTCTTGAGCTGGTGGGCCACCCCGGCCGTCATCTCCCCCAGTTCCGCGTAGCGATCCCGGAGCAGGGCCCGGCGTTCGGCCAGCTCCGCCTCGGTGATGTCCTCGAACTGCAGCAGGAAGCCCACGATGTCCGGGGCATCGATGCGCCGGATCCTCCAGCGGCGGTCCCCCCCATCGCAGCACCAGGAGGGACCCGCCACCCGGTCCAGCCCCTCCCGCAGCCAGGGGAAGGGCTCCAGGACGAAATCCGCCATCAGGCCGATGACCCCGGGCTTGACCTGCAGCAGGCGCATCCCTTCGGCATTCAGGGCCGCCACCCGCTTGGGCTGGTTCACCCACAGGATGCCAAAGGGCAGGGCATCCAGCAGTCGTTCGTGCACGGTGCGCAGTTGGCCCAGGCTGGCCGCCAATTCCCCCCGCTCCCGCAGGCTCTGGCTCACGGCCCCCAGGAGCAGTTGGCCCGAGTCCGAGGGCTGGGGTCGCTGGAGTCGGATCCAGCGGGCCACGAAGGTGGCCACCCCCCAGAGCACCACTCCGATGGGTACGGCAAAGACCAGCCAGACCAGCACGGACGAAGGGTTATGCATGGAGCCCCCGGGGATTCCTGCATGGTAGAACAGGCCGGAGGCTAGGGGCAGAGCACGCAGGCCCGGTGGTGAGCGCAGAAGTCCAGGAGCTTCACATCCGGGCTCCACATTTCGGGTTTCAAGGGCTCTTCCCGCATGAGGTCCGTGGACAGGTATTTCTTGTTGGAGTCGGAGAAGACCGTCACCACCACAGCGTCGGGCCCCAGGGACTCCTGCACCTGGAGGGCCCCCAGGAAATTGGCGCCGCTGCTGATGCCCACCCCCAGGCCCAGTTCACTGGCGAGGCGCTGGGCCATGAGGATGGCGTCGCCATCATCCACGCTGATGATCCGGTCCAGCTGGTCCAGCTTCACGATGGAAGGAATGAACTCATCCGAGATGCCCTGGATCCGGTGCTTGCCCACCTTGTGTCCCGTGTTCAGGGTGGGACTGTTGGAGGGCTCCAGGGGGTGGCATTGGACGGCGGGGTCCTTGCTCCTCAGGAATTTGGAAACCCCCATGATGGTGCCGCCTGTCCCGACGCCCGCCACGAAGGCATCCGGCTTGAGGCCCATGTACATGAGCTGGGCCCAGATCTCGGGACCCGTGGTCTCGGCGTGGGCATCCACGTTGTCCTCGTTGTCGAACTGGCGAGGCAGGAAGCAGCCCGGATGGGCCGCGGCGAATTCCTGGGAAAGCCGGATGCTCCCCAGGAACCCACCTTCCTCGTGGCTCCCCAGGCGGATCCCCGCACCGAAACTGCGGATGAGGTCCTTGCGCCCCTTGCCCCACCAGTTCGGCATTAAGATCGTCCCCGGATGGCCCAAGGCCCGGCCCAGGGGGGAGAAGGAGATGCCGGTGTTTCCGCTGGTGGCCTCGGCGATGGGGGCTCCCGGCGTCAAGGTACCTCGCTCATAGGCCTTGCGCAGCGTGTGGAGGGCCATGCGGTCCTTGATGCTCCCCGTCATGTTGAGGGTCTCGAGCTTGACGTAAATGCGGCGGGGCTGCCCTTTATATTCCAAGTCGATGGTCAAAAGGGGGGTATTACCCACCAGGAAACGCAAGGTGGCTAGGCATTGTGCAAAGGGGATTCGACCCATGGATGGCCTCGGAAAGGGGGATGTTGGAGTTTTAAAGGATGCTAGCGTCGCTTGCGCTGCATGTCGGCGATTTCAGCGACGCCTTGAATCGCGGCGTCGATGTGGGCTTCGGTGTTGAAGGGACCGATGCCGAAGCGCACCGCGCCGTGGAGTTTGTCCGTGCCCAGGTGCTCGTGGACCATGGGGGTGCAGTGGAGGCCCGTGCGGCAGGCGATGTTCGCGTCCACATCCAGCATGGTCCCCGTGTCCATGGCCTCCAGGCCTTCGACATTGAAGGAGAGCACGGAGATGCGCTCACGACCCGGCACGTCCTCGGCGCAGTAGAGGGTGACGCCCTCGATGGACCGCAACCCGTCCCGGAGGCGGGTCCAGAGGGCCATCTCATGGCGGTGGATGGCCTGGATGCCATGACTCTTCACCCATTTGACCCCGGCATTCAGGCCTGCGATGCCCGGCAGGTTGGGGGTGCCGTACTCCATGCGGTAGGGATACTCGTCCAGGTGGTTGCGCTGGGCACTCTTGACTCCGGTGCCTCCGGCCCGGGTGTGGTTGACCTGGACGCCTTCCCGGACGTACATGCCCCCCACGCCCATGGGCCCCATCAGGCTCTTGTGCCCCGTGAAGCAAACGATATCCGCCCCCAGCTCGTCCATCTTGACGGGGACCATGCCGGCCGTCTGGCTGACGTCCAGAATCAGGTGGATGCCCCGTTCCCGGCAGGCCTTCCCGATGGGGGCCACGTCCTGGACCGTACCCAGGACATTGGAACCATGGTTCATGACCACCGCCTTGGTGGTGGGCTTGATGCGGGCGATGACCTCCTGGGGGTCCACCCAGCCCTTGGCGTCGAAGTCCACCCAGTCCACCTCCACCCCTTCCTGCTCCAGCTTCCACAGCGGGCGCAGGGTGGCGTTGTGCTCCAGGTGGGTGGTCACCACATGGTCCCCGGAGCCGATGAGGCCGAAAATGGCCAGGTTCAGGGCGTCGGTGGAGTTCCCTGAGAACACCAGTCGATTGTGGTCCGTGCCTCCGAAGAAGCGGCAAAGCAGCTTGCGGGTGTCGTCCACCAGGGTGCCTGCCTCGATGCAGAGGTCGAACCCGCTCCGGCCAGGATTCACGCCGTAGTTGCGGTAGAAGGTGTCCA
>CAZPUI010000542.1:0-4054 GCA_964589695.1 uncultured Solibacteraceae bacterium
GCCCCGCTATCAACGCCAAGAAACACTGGAGTCCCGTCGATTGCCCTGGCCTGGACGATGGGGGAACCGAGGTGGAAGAAATTTCGCTTTCCAGCGTTTGTGCCGTTGGATCTTGAAATTGAAAGGGTTCTGTTGGGGTAGTCAACCACCATCCGGAAGCGTCGGATGGCGTTCCAACCCAGGATTCCGTCAATTTTCGAAAAGGTGATGCCAAAAACGCGCATTTTCAAGGCCTTGGCATCGATGATCATGACTGGGTGGTTTCGAATTTGGATTTTCCCAATAGCCAGTCGATCCACACTGGCAGGCTTGAATTCGACCCTACGGTTCGTCGAAGTGCCCGCCGTCGCTTGCGGCACTCCACCCATGGCCTGAAGCCCACCTGCCTGGGCGGTCTCAGAGGAAATGACCGTAAGTCCAGCACCGGTGTCCACAAGGAATTTTCTTTTCACACCATTGATTTCAATTTCCAACAAAGGTGTCCGACCCCCATTGAAATCCACACTGAAGACACTTTCGTGATCGGGAATACTGCAGGTCTCTGGGGGAAGGGAGCCATAGACTTGGACCACCTTGTTACCTTTGTCAGTCACCGCCAGCTCGGACCAGCGGGACTCGCTGGTCAAGAGCGATCGCACAAGGTCCCCGGCCGCCTTGGCCATTCTGGGGTCCTTCGACTGCTGCAGTGGCACCAGCATGGCGATGGCCCGATCGGTTTCCCCACCCTGGATGCGTTCCAAAGCCTGGGACAGGCTTTTCTGCTCTTCGTTGGCTGCCAGCTGAATCGCTCGATCCGTCTGCAGATTCTCTGCCGCTTCCCAGAATTCCGAATAAACCCGTGGCCCGGAGCTTGGGACGACTGCCGCTGGGACATCCTTCCTGAGGTCCACCTTGGCTCGGGAACACGCGTTCAGCGCGAGAAGGATGGGAAGGAGAACCCAAGCGTGCATGCGTCTCGTCATAAAGCCTCTCAAGTGCCGACCGAATCAATCGAACCTGCGTTGCGGAATGGGCGGAACAAAACAGTATTTCATGATGCGCCGTGGCCTAGGGAACGTCGGACGCAAGTTTTCCAACCATCACGCGTAAGCTGGCTCGCCTTCGGCTCAATTCCCCATGAGGATCGCGGTAAGGGCAAGGTTGATGTAGTAGTTTCCACGCCCCCTCTTCTGCTTCGCCAGAAAACCATCCTCGGTGAGCTGTTCTAGGTAGCGTGTGGCCGTGATGCGAGAAACTTTCAGATCCCTCTCCACAAACTCAATGCGCGTGTACGGATGCGTGAACAGGTTGTTAATAAGGTCTTGGCTATAGAACTTGTGCTTGGCGCGAATGCGGTGTTTGTAGTCCTGGAGGGCGGCCTTGATCGCACCGATGGTCTGGATGGTCTTGGTGGAGGTCTGCTCTACCGTATCCAGCATGTAGAACACCCACGCTTCCCATGCGTCCTCGTCTCGCACGGCCTGAAGAAGGCGGTAATACTCCGCCTTGGATCGGACGATCTGACTGCTGAGGTAGAGCACCGGGATGTCCAGCAGCTCCTCTTTGACGAGGTACAGGACATTCAGAATGCGCCCCGTGCGCCCATTCCCGTCATAGAAGGGATGGATGCTTTCGAACTGATGGTGAATCAGACTCATCTTGATGAGTGGGTCGGCGTCGAAAGAAATCCCTCCATTCATGAATAGTTCCAACTCAGACATGAGTTGCGTAATTTCCTGCGGATCCTGGGGCGGGGTGTAGACCACCTCTCCCAAATTGTTCTTCAACGCTGACGAGGTGGGCGGGCTCCGCCTGCCCACCTCGTGGGGGTCAAAGGGGGAAAATCGCGAGCGCAGCGAGCAGGCAGTTCCCCCTTTCATTGCAATGCCCGGAAGTTTGCGGAACCCGGCGCGGTTTTGCTCCAACGTTTCTTGGACGGACAGCACGTGGTTCAAAGTGAGTAGCCCGGTGTCCTTCACCAGAATGAAGCCGCAGCTGAGAGCCTGGCGATAACGGAAGACTTCCTTCGTCGCAGCGTTCACCACCTCATGGGTCGCATCATCCCCTTTGAACAGCTCGTCGTGGGTGGTAACGATGTTCTCGATCTCAGAGCTGTCCTTCGCTTCCTGCAACCCAAGGGTGTTGATGAGGATTGCCTGGTTCGGAATCGTAGCCGCCAAGCCCTTGAGTTCAGCCAACCGTCGGCTCGCGCTCGTTAACTTCCTTAAAATCCTGGGCGTATCGAATCGCGAAGGGTCCAGATGGTCCAGGGACTTGAGCGTGGTCATGTCAGGTTTCCGATCTTTGACATGTCTAGAAAACCCCCCTTCTCTAAGCATGTCCAGCGATATGTGTATAGTTTTTTCGAAATCCTATGCATGTTCGGCGTGGCATGTATAGCGACTTGATAGTCCGAGAGCACATTGGAGCTCGTGAGCTTCAGAGGAGGGGGGATCGTCAGACCTAGGCTCAGGCACCCACCCGAGTTCATGGGTGTCCAGTACAAAATCCCCATCCACCCCCTGGCCAAGAACTTGCAAGGCCGCACCCATGCAAGGGCATTCCCTGACCCCCCCTTCCCCCGAGGCTCCGGACGCCGGTACGGACTGGGTCCATGTCAATCCGTGGTTCCGGGTGGGGCTCCGGGATGGGTGGTACCGGGTGGTGCCCAACCATGTCCAGGTGGCGGTGCTGGCGACGGTGGGCCCTGACCTGGTGCTGGTGCGGGTGCACCGGCCGCTGCTGGGAGGCACGCTGGTGGAGGTGCCGGCGGGCTGTGCGGAGCCGAGGGAGTCCCCGGCGGAGGCCATGCGCCGGGAGCTGGCGGAGGAGACGGGCATCCAGATCCCGGATGCGGCGCGCTTCCAGCCCCTGCCCCCCCTGGCGGTCTCCCCGGACCGTTTCGGGCACTGGCCCCACCTGTTCAAGGTCGAAATTTCAGAGGAAGAATTTGCCTGCCGACAACACCACGATGCTGAGATCGCGGAAGTGCTTCGCCTGAACCGGGTCAGGGTGCTCGGGATGGTGGCTTCCGGGGAGCTGCGGGCCTGCCTCCCCATGGCCATGCTCTTCCGGCACTTCTGCCCTGCCCTGCTGGATCTGGAGACCGCGCATGCCTGACCTGAGCCTTGACCTCTACAGAGACCTGTTCCTCTGCCGGGAGGCGGAGGAGGCCATCGTCCGGGACTACATGACGGATGTGATGAAGACGCCCATGCACATGTCCATGGGGGCAGAGGCCATCGCCGCGGGCATCTGCCGGGCCCTGGGACCCCAGGACCAGCTGGTAGGCACCTACCGCTCCCACGCCATCTACCTGTGCCGAACCCAGGAGACGGACCTCTTCTTCGCGGAGATGTACGGCAAGGCCACCGGCATGGCCAAGGGCAAGGGGGGATCCATGCACCTCTCGGCCCCGGAGGCCGGCCTCATCAGCACCTCCGCCAGCGTGGCCTCGGGTCTCCCTGTGGCGGTGGGCGCGGCCTTCGCCAACCAGCGCCAGGGGAACGGCAAGGTGGTGGCGGTGTTCTTCGGGGATGGGGCGGTGGACGAGGGGGTCTTCTGGGAAAGCCTCAATGCCGCCTGCCTCTGGAAACTGCCCGTGCTCTTTGTCTGCGAAGACAACGGCCTGGCGGTGCACACCCCCCAGGCCCAGCGCCGGGGCTACGACAGCCTGCCGGACCTGGTGTCCCGCTACCGCTGCGGCATCTTCCAGGACGACACCACCGATGTGGAGCGCATCCACGACCTGGCCAGCCAGGCGATCCGCGCCATCGTGACGGATGGCCGCCCCGCCTTCCTCCATCTGCGCTACTACCGCTACCTGGAGCACGTGGGGGTCTTCGAGGACTTCAAGGCGGGCTACCGGGACCCGGCGGTGTGCGATCGGTGGAAGGCCATGGACCCCGTGGCCCTGCAGCGACAGCGCCTCCTGGCCCATGGCCGGGGGGCCGAGGTGGAAGCCCTGGAGGCCGAACTCCGCGCCCAGGTGGCCGCCAGCGTGCAAAAGGCCCTGGACGCGCCCTATCCCGAACCCGCCGACCTCACCCAGGACCTATTCCTATGAGCCGCCCCC
>CAZPUI010000543.1:0-4049 GCA_964589695.1 uncultured Solibacteraceae bacterium
GGGCCCTTCCTAGCCAGATCACGCGGCTGGACGCCAACAATTAGCCAGTTTATTTAGTCTAGGACCCTAAACATCAAATCCTGACCTGAAGCCGCTTGACGTTATTGGGTTCCTCCCGAATCCAAAGGATTGTCTTCTTGACGCGGGTGGCCCAGTCCCGCATGTCCTTTTCAAAGGTGGGGCAATCCGCCACGACCTCGAGAATATCCCCGGGCTTCAGGCTGTTGGCCCGCACGGTGGCCTGCATGGTGGGGAGGGGACACTTCAATCCGCAACAATCGAGTTTTTCTGTGGCCATTCGATGCCTCCAATAAACCGGGTGTCGTCTTCACTTCGCTGGACTGTCCATGGATTGAAGGGTTCTCACGAAATCGGTGGTGATCTGGGAGAACTTTTCCCCTTCAGCGGCAGAAACATACTCGAACTTGAATCGCGAGGGATCGATGCCCAGCTGGGGCACCAGATCCTGAAGGAGTTCGGCCCGGCAGAAGGCCCGCAGATTGCCCTCCTTGTAGTGACAATCCCCGGGATGGCAGGCCAGAACCATCACGCCATCGGCCCCTTTCTGGAAGGCCTCCAGTACCAGGGTGGGCTCCACCCGCCCCGAGCACATGACCCGGATGACCGAGAGCTCGGGGGGGACCGGAAGCTGGTTCATGCCCGCCTTGTCGGCGCCCGCATAGGAGCACCAGTTGCAGAGGAAGGCCACCACCCGAACTTCCCGGGAAGGAGAGGGCTGAGGCGCAGGCGCGGAGGAGGCGTGGGTGGGAAGGCTTCGGCAGCTCATGACAGCACCCCATCCAGCTCGGCCCTGAGCATGGCCCGGGAAAACCCCTGGCCGGTGATGGCCCCGGAGGGACAGGCGGCCACACAGGTTCCACACCCCATGCAGAGGAAATCGGTCACGGTGGCAACTTTGTCTTCGACCTTCCAGCCAATGGCCTTGTAGGGGCACACGGGCACACAGGTGCGACAACCGGAGCAGGCAACCTCGTCCACCCGTGCCACCTGGGGATCGATCACCAGGTCCCGCCCTTCCACCAGGTCCGACAGGGCCAGGCCCGCCGCCGCCGTTCCGGTGGCGAAGGCCTCCCGGATGTCGCCCGGCCCCCGGCAGGCCCCCGCCAGGTAGACCCCCCGTCGGGGGCTGGCACAGGAACCCGAGAGGGCATGGAGGGGGGCGATGAAGCCCGCCGGGGTCGTGGCCACCTCGAACAGCCCGGCGGCGGCGGTGGTTCCGGCCCCCGGAACGACGGGCCGGCAGAGCACCACCATGTCCGCGCCCACCCGCGAATCCTGGTCCACCGTGATCCACCGCCCCTCCCCATCGGTGACCACCCCCAGCGCATCCATGGAGGTGTAGCGCACGGTCGCGGATGGCTCGTGGTGCAGCATCCGGGAGGCCTCCACCCCGGGCAGCACCAGGTCCCGCACCAGGCGTGTGACCTTCAGCTCCGGCTCCTTGGCCCCGGCGATGTGGGCGTACTTCAACGCCGCCCGGCAGCAGGTGCCGGAGCAGTAGGGCACCTCGGCCCCCAGGGAACCCGCGCAGTGGACAATGGCCAGGGACGTGGGTTTGGAGCCATCCGCCTTGAGGATCTCTCCACCCGTAGGCCCATTCATGGCCAGCAATCTTTCGAAGGCGTAGGCGGGCAGCACATCCTCCTGGTCCTCGAAGGGCACAGGCCTTCCGTGCTTCTCCTGGGCTCCCGTGGCCAGGATGATGGCACCCACCTCCAAGGTCAGGTTCCGTCCCGCGTCCTGGAAATCGAAGGCGCCCTCCACCGGGCACTGGGTCAGGCAGGCGTCGCAGGACTCGCCCTGCAGCCTCAGGCAGCTGTCCGCATCCACGAAGGGCAGGTTGGGCAGGGATCCCATGAAGGCCACGTCCACCGCCGCCAATTCCCCCGCGGTGTTCCAGGCATTGGTGCGCTTGGAGGGACAGACGGCGGCGCACATCATGCACCCAATGCACTGGTCCGTGACGAACCGGGGCCGCTGCCGCACCTCCAGGATCCAGTTGCCGAAGCTGCCCTTCACCCCCACCACCTCGGCCAGGGTCAGGAGGTTCACGTGGGCGTGGTCCGGACCGTGGAGGAGATCCGCCATGAGCGGTTCCAGCAGACAGGGCCCGCACTCCAGATCCGGGAAGAGCTCCTCGAAGCGCACGGGCAGCCCCCCCAGGAAGGGCTCCCGCTCGATGAGGGTGACGTTCCGCCCGGCCTTGGCCAGGGTGAGGGCGGCCTGCATGCCCGCCGGACCGGCCCCGATCACCGCCACATCCGTGCGCACCGGCAGGGTGCGGGTCTCCAGGGGTTCCTGCCGCCAGACCCTTTCCAGGGCGGCGGTCAGGAGCCGGACCACCTTCTGCACGGTCCCCTCGGGGCTCTCCGTCACCCACACCGCCTGCTCCCGCACATTCACCAGTTGCAGGTACCAGGGGTTGAGCCCCGCGGCCTTCATCAGGCCCCGGAAGGTGCCTTCGTGCTCCCTGGGGGAGCAGGCGGCCACCACCACCCGATCGGGCCGTTCCTCCCGCAGCCAGATGGCCAGGGCCTCCAGATTGTCCGCCCCGCAGGCCAGTTCATCCTCGCGGAAGATGGGCTGGGTGCGATGGGTGGCCAGCTGGCTCCGCACAAGGGACCAGTCCAGTTTTTCGGAAATGATGCCCCCGCAGGTGCAGAGGATGACGACGGTTTTCCCGGGCGCACTCATGGGGTCCTCGCGGAAAGGAACGCCCTGACGGCCGCACAGGCGGCGGGCAGGGAAGCCTCGACTTGGGGGGTGAGCTGTTCGCTGAAGGTGGTCACATCGGAAGCCACGATGGCCACGATCCGGATGGCATTGTCCTCGGGCAGCCGCAGTCCAATGGCCCGCCCCAGGGCCAGGGCCTCGGGCAGGGAACAGTCATGGCTGCAGGCAAGGTTCCGGGTGGCGTTCGTGAGCTCCACCTCCACCACCTCGCCCGCCGGGCGCCTGGGGTCCAGGAGGGCATCCACGATCACCGCGCGCTCGACCCCTTCCAGCTCTTCCAGGAGCAGCAAACCGCCGGCATGGGCCTCCACGAGTCGGACATTCGGTGTCGCCCCCGAGGCGGCCAAGGAGCGCACCACCCGGGGCCCCACGCTGTCATCGGTGAGGTAGGGGGAACCGAGACCGATGACGATCATGACAAATCCCTCGTGATGCGCCGCAGCAGGGCGCCATCCGCCGCATTCCGGATGTCCAGCTGCAGGGGCGCCTCCCCCAGGGCGTGGGTGGCACAGGAGCAGCAGGGATCGTAGAGCCTGAAGGCCATCTCCACCCTGTTGAGCGCCCCCTCCGTCACCGTATCCCGGTGCACCAATCCCTTGGCGACCTTGGCGATGGACATGCCGATGGGCGCATTGTTGTTCGTGGTGCCGACGATGAGGTTCACCGCCGTGAGCACCCCCCGTTCATCACAGGTGTAGTGGTGGGTCAGGGTGCCCCGGGGGGCTTCCACGGAGCCGATGCCCGTGGCCGCCCGGGGCGCCACCACCTGACGGATATGGGGGTCGCAGAGCTCCGGGTGGTCCGCCAATTCCGCCATGCGCTCGGCGGCGTACAGGAGTTCGATGAGTCGGGCCCAGTGGGTCGCCAGGCGATGATGGATGGGCAGGTTGCGCCCCCCCGGCCCCTTCCCCAGGGCGCCAAATGTGTCGTAGAAGGTCTCGAATTCCGCCTGGGCCAAGGGTGTGGCCATGCGATCCGCCACGTTCATCCGGGAGAGGGGGGTGGCCGAATACACGCCGCTGTCCATGCCCTCCACCATGCCCTTCCACCCCACCTTCCGCAGGAAGGGGAACTTCATGTAGGTCCATGGCTCCACATGTTCGGCAATGTGGTCCAGGTAGTCCGCGGCTTCGTACTGGGCGAAGACTCCCCCTTCGGGATCCACGACCCGAATCTGCCCTTCGTAGAAGTTGGGCGCCCCGCTGGCGTCCACCGTGCCCATCCCATAGGTGCGGTGCAGGTAGAGGTCGCTGAGCACCAGGTCCAGGTAGACGGGATTCTCCAGAACGATTCGG
>CAZPUI010000544.1:0-4046 GCA_964589695.1 uncultured Solibacteraceae bacterium
ATGCGGTCATCCGCCACCATCTTGACCTTGCTCTGGATTAATCCCCGGTCCAGGGCAGGCTGGTTCACGTCCACGACTGTCGGCTGGGCAACGGCCGGCTGACCGGGCTGGAGGGGCTGAAAGGGCATGCGCGCGGAGAGCTGTTGCCGGACGATTTTACTCTTGGATTCCTTGGCCTGGACATCGGCAATGATGGACTCGATTTTGCTTTGGATTTCCGAGGCCTTGGCGTAGGTAATGGGAAAGATGCGCAATTCCTCGCGAGATTCCAACGGCTGGTCAATAATGGCCAAAATTTCCAGGATGCGCTTCAAGTTCAGCGCCGTTTCCGTGATCAACAGGCAATTGACCCTTTCCAGCGGCATAACTTTGCCATAGGAATGAAGCAGGTTCTGAATTGTGGCCTGGGCTTCCGCAATCTCAAGGTGCTTGAGCTCGACCATCCGGCTCACAACGCGGTCGGTATCCGCCACACCCTTGTCAAGCGGGCCGGCTCCGGGTGCCATGCCCTTCGTCCCCCCGCCTCCACGCCGCTTTGGCGTCGGTCCCCGTGACCTCCAGGGTCCAAGCCCCTCGGTCCGGCTGGGCCTTCACCCAGTCCCGAACGTAGTCCTGCCAGGTGGCCTGGGCCCCCAAGGGAAGGGCAAGGAGCAGGCATGGGACAAGGGGGAGGTGGCGCATGGTCGAAGGTCACCCTTCAGGGGTTGGGCGAATGGGTGCCCTGAAAGTGCCGCGGAAGTACTACACGTTCGCCAGATCTTCCCTTTCCCTCAGGGCTGCCTCTGAGGAAAAGGGGAACCAGCGATGCGCAGCGATGGGGCTGTTTGGTCCAGGGGGCCTGGCCCGACTTTTCGCAGTTCGGGCCGAGGGCAGGTGGGTGCGGTGCGGGTGTTCAGCTAGAGCTTGACCAGCTCCACCCGACGGTTCTTGGCCCGGCCCTCCTCGGTGCGGTTGTCCGCCACGGGCTTGTCCTGGCCGAAGCCCTTGGCCTGGAGCCGGGCGGCCTCGATGCCCTTGGCCTCCAGGGCGGCCTTCACCGACTTGGCCCGGGCGTCACTCAGGGTGCGGTTGCCCTCGGGGGTGCCGGCGTTGTCGGTGTGGCCCTCCACACTCACCTTGAGTTTGGGGTTGGCCTTGAGCAGCACGGCGATCTCCTCCACCTGGGCCAGGCTGTCTTCCTTGATGGTGGCCTTGCTCGTGTCGAAGTGGATGTCCAGGGCGATGAAACCGTCCTTGTTCAGGGCGTCCAGCATGGCGCTGGAGCTGATTTTCTGCTCCATGGCCGCCACCTCGATGATGGTGAGGTTGTAGGACATGGAGTAGGGATGGACATCCACCCAATACTCCGCGCCGCCCTTCTTCAGGTAGAGGGTGGTCTGGTAGCCACTGTTCTGCTTCTCCCAGAGCACCTTGCCCCCGATGGCCTTGAAGGCGTTCTGGTGGTTGCGGATGACCTCGGTGCCCGAGGGCATCTTGGCCCCCTTTTCGATCTGGTAGGCAATCTCGAACTTCCGGCCTTCCACCTTCTTGCGTTCCAGCTTCTTGCCGGCCTCCACGAAGAACTCGGCTCGGTCGAAATCGAAGGTCTTGTAGGCACTGATGAAGAAGCCGGGCATGCGGGTGAAGAGGGGATGATCCTTGCTGCCAGGCCGGTCCTTCTGGGCCAGGACGGGCGCAGCCGCCACGATGGAAAGGCCAAGCAGGGCGAGGGGACGAAGCATGTGCATGGGAACTCCTGGGGTAGGGTTCCTTACTATACGCCCCCTGGACGAACTCCCGCAGGGGGGTCACTTGCCCGTGGACCAGGTCCAGTCCCCTGTGGCGGGATCGCCGTCCTTCCCCTCCACCGAGCCTCCCCCATCCACGCCATCCCAGCCCAGGGCATAGAGGCGGTAGGTGTCCCGGCCCAGGCGGGTGTACTTCAGGGCCCGGCCCTCCACGACATCGTGGGGCACCTTGGAAAGGTAGGTGGGCACCAGGGCCTCCAGGGTCTCCGGAAGGTCCTTCTTCGCCAGCCGATACCGCTCCAGGGCGCAGGCGATCACGGCCTGGTCCAGACCCGACTGGGACCGGGCCATGCGGATGTTCTGGGATTTCAGCATGGGCGTGGCCACGAGCATGAAGTTGTAAGGACTGCGAGAAGGCCAGGGCAGATCGGGGCGCACATGGACGATGCGGTTCTGGGGATCCAACACATCCACCATCTCCGCCGCCATCCGTTGATCCATGCGCAGGACATTCTGTTCCATCCATCCGCTGGGGATATAGCACCGGATCAGGAACCCCACCACGGGGCGTTTCGGGGGGTCCGGGAAAAGCAGGCTGTCGATTGATTTCCGGTGGGTTTCTTCGATGGAAGCATAAAAGTGGCGGCGCTCCATCATCCACCCCACCTTCAGGGAGGCCACCAGGTTCACCTCCCCCAGAACCCCCTGGAGGCGCGCCAGCTGGGCCTCGTTCCAGCGGCGGTCCTGGAGCCCCTCCCACACGGCCTGCATCAGGATGCCGTGCATGGCCAGGTGCAGGAGCTGGCTGATGAGGTGGGGTTCCTGCTTGAAATGCCCCGCCACCCGGTAGCCCAAAAGGATGTCCTGGAGGGCCTCCTCGGACCGCCCCTTCCAGAGGTGCACCTGGGCCCGGGTGCGCAGGATCCGGATGTCCTGGCGGAAGCCCAGCAGGGCCGGCATGACATCAGGATCCCGGTAGTCCAGGAGTAGGCGGCTGTGGGGCCTTTGGGCGGCCTCTTCCAGGGCGTCCAGACGCGGTTTCTGGAGCGCCAGCACGGTCTCCAGCCCCTTGCCGAGGTGCGCCTCCCAGGCCCGCAGGTCCGAATGCTGCCCCTTCCGCCACTGGCCCGCGTACTGGGTGTCATCCGAAAACTCCGGGGCCTTGGGCCGAGTCGCTTCGCCCTTCGCATCAATCGCCGCCGCCACCCAGGGCACCGCCGCGAAGTTCTCCGCCTCGGGCACCTCCGGAGGAATCAGGGCCTTCACGTCAAAGCTCTCCCCCAGGGCCGCCCGCTGGGCCTTCCAGGCCCTCCAGGCCCGCTTACCCCGCCAGTTCTCCACCCCATAAAACACCAGGAGTCCCACCACCAGCGACCCCAGGATCACCAGGCTCCGCCTGGACCACACGCGAATTTTCAACCCCATCAACCACCTCCACGATGTTGTCGCATCCCATTTCCTGAACGTGCCCTGACCCAGCCTCAACCGCCTTTCAGCCACCGGCACCTTCAGGAACCATTACCGCCCCAACCCAGTACCGTTACACCGCCAGTTCCTTCAGGCGCTGCTGAACCCGCTTCCGCACGTCGGGATCCAGGCGGCCCTCCCGCAGGAGGCGTTTCAGGGCCTCGACGGCCCGTTTCTCCCGCAGGGCCACCATGAGGTCCACCAGGGCCATCTGGACCCTCGGCTCGCTCTGGGTGCGCAGGGCCTGGGTCAGCCGCCCATTGCGGCCCGCCTCCTCTCCGTAGAGGTACAGGGCCTCCACCGCGGAGAGGCGCACCCGCGGGTCGGGGTCCTTGGCCACCAGGTCCAGGAGGGCCTCCACGGGGGAGGGGCCCTGGTCCGGCGTCAGCATGGCGATGGCCGTCAGGCGCCCTCCCGCGGAGGGTTGGCGGAACAGGGCCGGGGTGGCCTCCGGGACCGAGGCCCGTCGCCCCAGGCCGTAGCCCAGCACCAGCAGCAGAAGGGCCGCCGCCAGCAGGGGCCAGCGGCGCCAGGGTCGGGGCCGCAGGCGAGCCTGGAGGGCCAGGGCCACCCCGGGCCTTGGAGCCTCCTGGGGAAGGTCCCCTAGGGCCGTCCACATGTCCCCCAGCTCCCGGAATTCCTCGGCGCAGGTGGGACAGGCCTCCAGGTGGGCCTGGAGCTCGGGGCTCGGAGGAGAGGTCTTGAGGGCTTCCATCATGGCGGACGAAGCGGTTTCGCAGTTCATGACGCACCTCCCTGGAGCTGGAGGAAATGGGTCCGGAGTTCCTTCAGGGCCCGGTGGGCCTGGACCTTCAGGGCCCCCTCGGTGGTGCCATAGAGGCCCGCCAGGTC
>CAZPUI010000545.1:0-4043 GCA_964589695.1 uncultured Solibacteraceae bacterium
AGCCGCTGACGGAGAAGGTGGGTCATGGCGAGGGCCGCGGGGCTTCCCTCGGGATCCGGGGCTGCCTCCGCTGCGCAGACACGCAGGACGCGCAGGTGTTCCCGGGTTCCGGCGGGGAAGGCTTCCTGGGGGTCCACGGGGGTGCAATCGGCGCAGCACCAGCCGTGGTCCTCCGTGAAGCGCACCAAGGGGGCCTGGTCACCTCCGCAGAACCCGCAGGTGCGGGGATGGGGCAGGAGCCCCAGGCAATGGAGCAGCCAGTGCTCGGCATAGGCCAGCACCGCCATGGCCCGGGAGGGTTGATCCTTCAGGGCCCGGGCACAAACCGAGAGCAGGCGGAAGAGGCGGGGATCCTCCACCCCCTCCCGGGCCACCCGATCGAAGAGATCCGCCAGACAGGCGATCACCAGGCTGGATTCCAGATTGCCCAGGGTGAGGGGGCTGTGCACCAGGTCGCAGCGGGTGATGCGACGCAGCTCTGCATGCTCCTTGCCGAAGAAACCCACTTTCACCAGACTCAGGGGTTCAAAGGCCGACACCCACTTGCTGGAGGGTTTGCGGGCGCCCTTGGCCATGCCGACCAGACGCTCCCCCTGCTCGCTCAGGAAGGAGACCACAGAAGCCCCCTCCTGGAAGGGCGTGGGCCGCAGGACGATGGCCACAAGGGTGGTGAGCATGGGGCCCAGTGTGCCCCAGAGCTGGGAATGGAACCAAGTCGGTCGTACGTCTCTCGGTTTTTCCCATGTGTAACAGAGTTGTGACAATCATGTGCGCACAGTTGGTAAGGAACTTATTCATCCACAACCGGTATTCAACATCTGGGCGCCCACACTTCCAAACCATATTCCCTGATCGGAGCATTCTTGATTCCTTTCGGCCTAGGCCTTGTCTCCCTCGCCTGCCTTGCAGCTCCCATGCCCGCCCGGGAGGAACTGCCCACCTCCCTGCGCCTTTTCCTCGACGTGCAGAACACATGGCTCGACGCGACCTACCTTCGAACCAACCTCACCTGGGTCGATTGGGTCCGGGACCGTGAGGCCGCGACCATCCACCTCATCGTGACGAGCCAATCCAACGGCGGAGGGGGGCAACGGTGGAATCTTCGGTTCATCGGCCTGGGTCCCTTCAAGGGTGTGGAGGATGAACTCACCTTCAGTGCGCCGGCCATGAGCACCGATGACGAACTCCGCAAGGGCCTGGCCAACCAGATCACCAAGGGGCTGGCGCGCTACTCCGCCCGACTCGGGAATTCCCACCGCCAGGTCATGACCATGCAGCCCCTGAAGGCGGGGAAGGATCAGACCCAACCGGAGAAGGATCCCTGGAATGCCTGGGTCTTTCGTCTCGGCGGCAACACCTACATGAATGGCGAGTCCCAAACCTCTTCTTCCAGCTTCAGCGGCAGCTTCAATGCCAGCCGGATCACGGAGGAGGAGCTCACGCGGGTCAGTGCCAGCGGGTACTGGAGCAGGAACCGCTATGACCTGAGCGACCAGGTGCTCCGGAGTTCCTCGAAGTCCACCTACGGATCCGCAGTGATGGCCTACAGCCTGTCCGAGCATTGGACCTGGGGATTCTCGGGACGCGCAAACCGCTCCAGCACAGGCAACCTGTCCTCTTCGTACCGCGTGGCGCCTGCCCTTGAATTCAATGTCTGGAAATATTCCCAGTTCTCCCAGCGCCAGCTGACCTTTCTCTACCAGGTGGGGAGTTCCAGGAATCGATATGTGGAAGAGACCGTCTATGGCAAGACCCAGGAGCACCTGGTGGACACCTCGCTCACCGCGAGCCTGGACCTGAACCAGCCCTGGGGAACCATCAGTGCCTCGGCCAGTGCCTCCGCCTATGTCCACGACTGGACCAAGAACAGCCTTTCCTTCTACGGATCCTTAAGCGTCAGGGTCACCAAGGGGCTCTCGATCAACATGTATGGAAGCTGGTCAAGGGTGCGCAACCAGATGTCCCTGCCCAAGGGCGAGGCCACGGATGAAGAGGTCCTGCTGCGTTTGAAGGAACTGAAGACCTCCCACCGGTACAGCACCTCCGTGGGCCTCAGCTACACCTTCGGTTCCATCTTCAACAACGCGGTGAATTCAAGGTTCCGCATGTTCTGAGGGGCCTGACCCCACCACCCCTTCACCTCCCTCGGCATCAGCTACACCTTCGGGTCCATCTTCAACAACACCGTGAACAACCGGTTCAGGAGCTCCGGCGGCCGCAGTTATTCCTTCTCATACTTGCTTCAACCCCATGGGGCCCTTCCGGGTCGGTAGGACTGTTGCGCGACACCGACACCCACCCACGGAGGACACCATGGAAAGCCGCATCATCACACGTTTTGCATTGATCCTTGCCCTGGGCGTCCTGCCTTTGGCGGCCCAGAGACCCCGCCCGGAGCCGCGGCCAGCCCAGGGCCCCGATGTGATCCGCCTCATGGGCCGCCTGGGCCTGGACGAGGCCCAGCAGAAGCAGGTGAAGGCCCTGGTGGAGAAGGCTCGGGCCGAAGCCCCAGCCCAGCGCCAGGCCCTGCAGGAAGCCCGCAAGGCCTTTGGCGAGGCCGCCAAGAACCCCGGGACCGACCCAGCCCAACTGCACCAGCTCCACCAGACCCTGTCCGAGCGCCAGTTCGAAGTCCAGCTCCACCAGCGCAGCCTGCGCCAGGAGATCCAGAAACTCCTCACCCCCGAGCAGCGCGAAAAGGCCGCCCGGGCCCTGGGGCGCCTGGAAGGGAGGCGGGGCGAAATGGGGATGGGGGATCGTCCCGGCCGCCCCATGGTGGGCATGGCGGGTCTGGGGGGTGGCCTCGGGCCCGGCAGGGAAGGCCTGGGGCCGGGCCTTCTGCGCGGCCGCATCGCCGACGCCCTGAAGCTCACCGAGGCCCAGAAGAAGGCCTTCGAAGACCTCCGTGCCACCCAGGCCGAGTCCATGAAGGGCAAGGTCAAGGCGGCCCAGGAGGCCCGCAAGACCTTGATGGAAGCCACCCGCAAACCCGAATCCCAGCGCGAAGACCTGAAGGCCCTGCACCGGAAGGTCGCCGAGGGTCAGTTCGAGGTGCTCCAGGCCCGCAGGAACGCCCACCAGGCCGTGTTGAAACTCCTCAGCCCCGCGCAACGGGAACCCCTGGCCCGCTTCCAGGGCCGGATGGAAGGCCGCCGCGCCGCCCAGCTGGAAGGTCGGGAAGGTGGAGGCATGCAGCGCCTGCACCAGGGGCGAAACCGGCGCTAGCCCGAACCGAGGCGGAAGGTCCTTCCACCCGGAGCTCAGTGCTTCGCAGGCATGCGTGGCATCCTCCGGGTCCCTGCGTTCCTGCTTGGCGGCCGCGACGGGCCATGGGTGTTCCCCGCCTTGATCAAGTACCCTCGAAGCGGAGACCTCCATGACCTTCGCCCGCGCCCTGCCCTTCGCCCTGTCTGTCCTTCTGCCCCTGGATGCCCAGGAGTCCGTGCATTTCCGGCTCTGGATGGCGGGCCAGGAAGCGGGAACCAGCACCACCACCCGCAAGGTGGAAGGGGGTCGCACGGTGGTGGAAAGCCGGGAAACCTTGCGTCTGGCCCGCATGGGGATGGAGATTTCCCAAACCGTCCAGCAGCGCGCGGAGCGCTCGCCCGAGGGGAACGAAACCTACACCTGGCGCCTGCAGTTAAGCCAACAGCCCATGGAGGGGGAGGCCCGCCGTCAGGTCGGGGCCTCCACCTTCATCCTGCATCCCCGTGGGGGCGAAGCCCGCACCGTGCCCATCCCCGAGGGGGCCCTGCTGTGGCCTGGGGATGTGGAGACCCGGGTGAAGGCGTGTGCGGCTGCGCGGAAGGCCATTCACATTCAGAGTTTCGGGTTCTCCCTGCAGCAATGGAGCCAGATGGACCTTGAACCCGCGGGCGCTGCACCCCTGCCAGGCTTTCCCGACACCGTGAAATACAAGGGACGCCTCAGCCAGGGCGCCATGGAGATTCCCACGGAAGTAGGGATTTCCCCCCAGCCCGGGCAAATCCGCCCGCAGAGCAAGCCGGCCGGCCGGGCCCTGGGGTGGCACGCGGGCGGAGCCC
>CAZPUI010000546.1:0-4039 GCA_964589695.1 uncultured Solibacteraceae bacterium
CTTCCTTCTCGGGAAGGGCCATGTTCAGCTTTGATCTCCACCTTTCCGGGGTGCTGCTGATCCTCCTGGCCATCAGCCTTGGCGCGACCTGGCTGGGGGTCATCACCCGCGAGCTCCAGGAAAAGGTGGATGATGGGGCCGCCGAGATCGTGGCCTGGCGAAGCCTCTTCCCGGGTCCTACGTGGCGCACGGGGGAACCCAGTCGGGCGGTGGAGTCCCTTTTTGGACCAAGCTGGGAGACCCCCTCGGGTGATCGGATCATCGCACGGGATGGCACCTCCTACCGGGTCAACAGCGTGCAGCTGGGGTCCGGTGCTCGGGTGGGGTGGTTCGAACCCCTGGGCAGCGAACCCACCCTGGATACGGGACCCTTCCTGCAGGGCTGGGAGGTGGGTCTGGGCATGGACGAGGGGGAGGAATCCCACCGCATCCGGACCTGGCTGGAGGCCTGGGGCGCCGTGGTGAGTTCCTGGGGCACCCTGCCCCCCCGGGAGGGACCCTTCCCGAGTGTGCTGATCTGGGCACGGGAACCCAGCATCCTGGCCGTGTGGCGGGAGACCGACCTGGCCCGGAGGCGTTGCCGCTGGGTTCAGATCGGCGGCGCCAAGGTGGAGGGCCCCCATCTGCGCTTGGAGCGACCGGTTCCGGAGCGGAAACTTCGGGAAGGACTCACGCGGCTGCTGTCCATCCAGCGGGACTAAAGCCTATCCCTTGTCGGGCAGCACCTCGACGCTGCGGAGGCGAACGGCATATTCCGGGACGTTCTCATGGCCCCGGCGCAGCACCGTGCGGACCTTCTCGATCTTCTCCAGCGCCTCCATCCCTTCCACCACGCGGCCGAAGGGGCAGTATCCGTAGGCATTGGCCGTGGGGGCGCGGTGGTCCAGGCTCGGGTTGTCCGCGGTGTTGAAGTAGAACTGGGCGGTGGCGCTGTGGGGATCCTCGGTGCGGGCCATGGCCAGGGTGCCACGGGTGTTCTTCAGGCCACCCTTGAGGGCGAGGTCGGCCTCATTGGGGATGCCTGCCCGCACGGGTTTTTCGCTCATGTCCTCCTTGAATCCGCCCGCCTGGACCATGAAACCAGGGATGACGCGGTGGAAGATGGTGCCGGCATAGTGCCCCTCGCGCACGTAGGCGAGGAAATTCTCCACGGTCTTGGGTGCCAGTTCAGGTTCAAGCTCCACCACCACGGCGCCGTAGCTGGTTTCGAAGCGGACCCTGGGCTTGGGTTTGGGGGCCGGGGCGGGGGGCGGCGCCACGGGCTCGGCGGGCTTAACGGGTTCCACCGCCGCGGGCTTGGGGGCCCGCTTCGGGGTCCGGGCCTTGGTTGTCTTTTCTTGGGCCAGGCAAGGTACCAGCAGGGTGGACAAGCTCAGGCAGAGGGAAAGGGCACGGTGCATGGGACCTCCTGAAACCATTGTGCACCGAGGGGCAGTTAGACTGTGTCCATGCTCCCCTTCGTCGATCTGCCCCCCATCGTGCTTACGGTGCTGCTGGCCCCCTTCGGCCTCATCATCGGGTCCTTCTGCAACGTGCTGATCCATCGCCTTCCCCAGGAGGCGCCCGAGGACCGGAATGTGGTCACCAAGCCCAGCCACTGCCCCTCCTGCGGGGCCCGGATCCGGGTCTGGCACAACATCCCCCTGCTGGGGTGGCTGTGGCTGCGTGGGCGCTGTGCGGATTGCGGCTGGAAAATCCCCCTGCGATATCCCCTGGTGGAGCTGCTGGGGGGCCTCATCCTGGCGGGTTCCCCATGGGTCTTCCCCATCGGTACCCTGATCTGGTTCAAGGGGGTGATCTGCGGCTACGCCCTCCTGGTGCTCTTCTTCACGGACCTGCGGGAGCACATCCTGCCGGATGTGATCCAGCTGCCGCTCATTCCCCTCGGCCTGCTCTTCACCCTGCCCCAGATGCTCTGGCCGGAGCACACCCTTCGCATTGCCCTGGGGGGCTTCGAAATGCTTCGGGTGGACACCTTCACCAATGCCCTGCAGCCTGCCCCGGGTTGGGTGTTGTCGGGCGCGCCGGTCACCTGGGTGGAGAGTCTCATCGGGCTGGTGGCGGGGTATGGTGCCCCCTGGCTGCTGGCCAATGGCTACGTCCTGTTCTACAACGTCGTCTTCACCCGGCTCTTCCGCAAGGATCGGATCGAGGAAGGGATGGGCATGGGGGACTTCAAGCTGCTGGCCTGGATTGGGGCCTTCTGGGGTTGGCACACCATGCTGGGGGTCTTCGCCCTGGGGGTCGTTGCGGGGGGCTTCATGGCCTTCTACGCCGTGGCCTTCCGAAGAGGTCATGGCCGCACTGAACTGCCCTTCGGCTGCCCCCTGGCCCTGGCCGTGCCCGTGGCCGTGTTCTATGGTCGGGCCCTGTGGGACGCCTACGTCACCCTTGTCTGGAGCTGATGCAACGAAAAGGCCCTGGCTGCCGCCAAGGCCTTGCGCGTGAGTGCCAGGATTCAGCAGTGGTCGCCGCTGGGCTGGCAGATCTCGATGAGCACACCCTGGGTTTCGGCGGGGTGGATGAAGGCGATGCGGTTGCCGTGGGCGCCCTTGCGGGGGGTCTTGTCGATCATGCGCACGCCCTTCGCCAGCAGTTCCGCCACGGCGGCGTCCACATCGTCCACCTCGAAAGCGACGTGGTGTACGCCGGGGCCCTTCTTCTCCAGGAACTTGCCCACGGGGCCCTCGGGATCCGTGGATTCCAGGTATTCCAGGGTGGTCTCACCCACGGGATAGAAACTGGTGCGAACCTTCTGCTCGGCCACTTCCTCGGTGTGCTGGGAAGTCATGCCGAAGAGGCGGTTCAGCATCTCGGCGGGCTGATCCAGGCCATTGCAGGCGATGCCGAGGTGGGAGATGCGCAGGATCTTCATGGAAACTCCTTGGGAAATCAGTCTTGGCCTTGGGGTCGGGCCTTGGCGGTGAGGTGTTCGATGTCGAGCCGGAGCACGGCGGTCTGGCCGAACCACCGTTCCAGGGTGGCCTCCCCCTCCTGGGGCAGGTGGGGGGCGAAGCGGTGGTTGAGGGCCCGGAGGGCCAGGATCCGTTCGTCCTCTCCCTCCACAAGATGGGCGCGGCCGAAGGCGATCACGCTCTCGTACGCGGTGGAGAAGGCCCCGGGTTCCACCTGGGCCCGGGTGATCACGGCGTAGCTGGCCCGGGGTTCCGCGGCCAGGTTGTCCAGCTTGTGGCCGTCCAGGGCGCAATGGAAGTAGAGGCAATTCCCCACCCGCACGTGGTTCAGGGGCACGGCGTAGGGTTGGCCCGAGGCGTCCACGGTGGCCAGCACGCCGTGCTCGGCCTGGGACAGGAGCTCCCAGGCCTGGGCTTCCGCCAGTTGCCGGTCCTGCCGGCGCATGGGGCGGTGCATTCAGGCGCCGAGCAGGGCGGTGGCCTTGCTTACCACGGCTTCCACCGTGAGCCCGAACTTCTGGAAGAGCACCTCCGCCGGGGCACTGGCGCCGAAGTGGTCGATGCCCACCTGGGCCTGGGCATAGCGCTGCCAGCCGAAGGTGGTGCCGGCCTCCACGCTGAGGGTGGGCAGGTCCTTGGGAAGCACCGCCGCGCGGTAGCTGGCCTCCTGGGCCTCGAAGCGCTCCCAGCTGGGCAGGGACACCACACGGGTGGCGATGCCCCGGGCCTCGAGTTGGGTCCGGGCGGCCAGGGCGAGGTGCACTTCCGAACCCGAAGCCACCAGGCATAGCTGGGGGGCGTGGCTTCCCTCCTCCAGGACGTAGCCTCCCCAGGCGGCTCCGGCGGTGCGGGCGGCCTCCAGGACGGGCAGCTTCTGGCGGGTGAGGGCCAGGACCACGGGGCCGGGGTGGGTCATGGCAATGCGCCAGGCCTGGACCGTCTCGCTTGCGTCGGCGGGACGCAGCACCGTGAGGCCCGGAATCATCGGCAGGCTCATGACCTGCTCGATGGGCTGGTGGGTGGGGCCGTCCTCGCCTAGCCCGATGGAATCATGGGTGAGGACATAGGTGACGGGCTGCTTCATGAGGGCCGCCAGGCGCATGCTGGGGCGCATGTAGTCGCAG
>CAZPUI010000547.1:0-4035 GCA_964589695.1 uncultured Solibacteraceae bacterium
AGGCGGGAGAGCAGGCGCGGGGTGAGGCCGATCTCCGGCACCAGCCACAGCACCCGCTGCCCCCGGGCCAGCACGCGCTCCGCCAGTTCCAGGAAGACCTCCGTCTTCCCCGACCCCGTGACCCCGAAGAGCAGATGGGTGGCAAAGCGGCCCAGTGCCACCCCTTCCGCCGCCGCCACCTGTTCGGCGTTGAGCACCACCCGCCGGTCCCCCAGGTCCTCCCGCCGCTGGGCCAGCAGGTCCACCCGCTTGAGCCGTTCGATGAGTCCATGGCGCTCCAGGGTCCCCAGGACCGAGGGGCTCACCCGGGCCCCCTCCAGCAGCTCCGCCTCCAGCATCACGCCCCCGGCCCCCTCCAGGGCCACCAGCACGCGACCCTGGGCGGGGTTCACCTTCAGGGGATGGGGCAGCTCCGTGCGCCGGACTTCAATCAGTCCCATGCCCCGGAGGGCCCGCCGGTGGAAGAGGGTGGGCAGCACCACCTCGCCGCGGTGCCACGCCTCCCCCAGCTGAGCCAATTCCTCCCAGCGTCCCGCATCCCTCAACTCCGACAGGCGCTGGTCCCCGAAGGGCGTCTCCCAGTCCGCCACCACCGCCTGGGGCAGACAGACGGCCAGGAGATGGGCCAGGCCTGCGGCGTAGTAGTCCGCCGCAAAGGTGAGCAGGTCCAGGAGCCGCGGGGGCAGCAGGGGAAAGGGATCCACGACCGCCTCGATGGGCCGGAGCTTGACCTCGGGAGGGGCGGGGTCCGGCCCCAGAACCACCCCCAGGGCCGCTCCGTTCCGGACCTTCACCCGCACCCGCATGCCCGGCCGCAGTCCCTCGGGCGCCAGGTAGGTCAGGGGCGGCAGGGGGCGGGCCACTTCGATGCGGGTGGGAACCAGCGACATCCTAGCGCTCGGGGCTCACGGGCACCGGCAGGGCAGCCCAGGTCTGGGCCAGCTGGGGCTGGTTGCACTTGAGGGCAATCTGGGAGGCCCAGGTGGGGATGTTCCGGGAGCGGTACCGTTGGATGGCCTCCTTGACCACCTCTTCGGCGGTACCCGGGTCCTGGAGTCGCAGACAGGCCTCCACCAAGGGACTGGCGTTCCGGTCCCAGATCCCCTTGAGGGGATCGCCTTGGTTCGCGGGTCCCAGCAGGCGCACCAAGACGCTGGTGAAGCCCGAGGTTCGGCCCTTCCAGCGGGGCAGCAGCACATCCCGGATGTCGCCCCAGGCCTGGAGGGTGCGACATTCCGCCACATAGGTGTCCACGGCGCTTTCCGGGGGCAGGTCCTCGGCCCCGGGGAGGGGCTTGAGGCTCCCCAGAAGGTTTCGCATGGACCGCCCCCCCACCACCCGGGACATGGACACCCATGCGCTCCATAGGCTGGACTGCCCAGGATGACGCTGGAGGGCCGCCTCCACTTGGGACAGGGCCTTCCGACAGGCGGCCTTCATACGGGGGGAGTGTTCCGCCAGGGTCGGCACGAACTGGACACCAAGACCGACCAGGGTCCAGTCGGCCCCCTGGTAGAGCCGCTCCAGGCGCGTGGCGCAAGCGCCCCAGATCCGGGCATCCTCTGCCTCCGTCAGGGGCCTCACCAGAACCCGGCTGGGCTCCGGTGCCCCCCTGCTGAGCATGCGCAAAAGAGGTGAGGGCGCGGACTCCTCGGAGGGCTTCAGGAGGGGCTGCATCCTGCGCGTGGCACGGCCGAAGAGTTCCTGGAGGAGGTCGAAACCAGCCTCCACATGGTCGGGGTGCTGGGCGCAAAAGGCCTCCAGCACGGCGACGGGGTTCTTCAGCCCCGCCTTCTTGAGGGCCTGTTCCAAAGCTGCGGCGCTGGGAACCGTGGTCCCCTCGACCAGCACCGTCAGATCCTTGCCGAGGTAGGCCCACCGGGGACCGGGGCTCCAGCGGCACTGGGCGCTGAGTTCCTCCAGGAGTTTGGTGGTCTTGGTGGACGACAGGACGCGGCGGTTCACCATGTAATCAGAGAGGGGCTCGTCCTGGAGCAGTTGCTTGAAGGCAGCATCCCAGGTGCCCTTCTCGTCATCCACCACCACGAGCGTGCCCATATCCAGGAGGGAGAGGCCACGACGAAAGGCCTCAAGCCCCTGAGGTCCCGAAGACCGGGAGGTAAAGTTGACGATTTCTTGGGCCCCCAGGGGAAGGAGGGTCATGAAGGCGAGGACGAGCAGCGGACGCATGGGGGACCTCAGTTCTTGGTCGTGGAGAGGGCGGCCCATCGCGTCGCGAGGGCATCCTGGCCGCAGGCCCTGGCGAGGGCCGAGGCCTTGCTGGGCAGGTCCGGCACAACCCAGGTCCAGGCCAGGGCGTCCTGCACGAGCTGCTCGGCCCGGCCGAGGTCTCCCGACTGAAGGTAGGCCTCCAGGAGGGGGCTGATCATGCCATCCCAGCTCACGCCGGGAATGGGGAATTGCATGTTGATGCCCTTGGGAAGGTCCGCGGTGAAGTCACGGTAGGTGCTACGCCCCTTGTCCAGCCGGGGCTCCAGGGTCTCCTTGATCCTGGGCCAGTCCTTGGCGGCGCGACATTCGCGCATGTACTCCGCCAGCACCGCATCCGGGGGGATGGACAGGGGTCCCATGGACCGAGGGCTGGCTTCGGCCCGGGTGATGAGGCTCCGCAAGGACCTGTTTCCCACACATCCCGCAAGGTTGATCCAAAGCTGCCAATGGCTTTCACTCCCCGGAGCCTTCAGCACGGCCTCCTCCACCGCCGGAAGGTGGCGGCGGGCCACTTCCTTGAAGAGCTGCGAGTATCGGGCCTCCTTGGGAAAGGTGCTGACCCACACCGCAGGCCCCAGGGAGCCAAAGGAGGTCAGGGACCACCCCTGGCTCCTGAAGAGGCGGTCCAGGCTCTCCGCCGCGGGGCCCCAGACCTTCTGATCCTCGGCCTCCCCCAGGTTTCGCAGCAGTTCGGGCAGCTCACCACCCTGCCCCTTGGAACCTGGATCGGGGGGTTTAACGAAGGCCTGCATGCGCGTGCGCCCCAGGGAGAATCGGTGCACCAGCAGGGCCTCCAGGGCCTGGGCGTGGTCGGGCTGGGTCGCGAGAAATCGCGCAAGCTCCTTGCCCCGGTCCACGAAACCTGCCCCCAGCAGGGCCTCGGCGAAGGACTGGGCCGACGTGAGCTGGGTTCCCTCCAGCCGGAGCTCACCCTTGGCGTCCAGATAGGCCCACCTTGCCTCCTCGTTCCATCCAAACTTCTCCCGGAGTTCCATGCCGAGGGGCGCGCTGGGGGCGATGGAGCGGACCGGAACATTCAGCTCCAGCAGCACGTCCTCTTTTTGGAGCTTTTTCAAGGTCTCCAGGAGCTGGGGTCGAGGCTCCATCACGAGCACTTCGCCGCTCCGGGTGCGCCCCAGGGCAGCCACCAATTGTTCCAGGTTCCGGGGAGCCGGCATTTCCCCCCGCACGAAGTTGGTGACCATGCGCTGGGCGGAGAGGGGAACCGACAGGCTTCCTCCCAGGGCGCTGACGAGCAGGGCGAAGGAGGTGGATCGCCGCATGGGGACTCCGGAAAACTCCATGATGCACCAGGATCACGATCGCCAGACCCCGGGCTCCCAGGCGACAATGACCCCATGTGGATCCTGGGCCTCGAATCTTCCTGTGACGACTGTTCCGCTGCGGTGGTGGAGGAGACCCCGGAGGGTCCCCAGCTCCGGAGCATGGTCCGGAAGAGCCAGGATGAACTCCACGGCCCCTACGGTGGGGTGGTCCCGGAACTCGCCGCCCGGGAGCACCTGCTCCAGATGCGCGGCGTCCTGCAGCAGGCCCTGGACCAGGCGGGCATCCCCCTGGCCCGCCTGGATCGCCTGGCCGTCACCCAGGGACCGGGACTCGTGGGCTGTCTGCTCACCACCTTTTCCGCCGCCAAGGCCATGGCCTGGCGGGAAGGCATGGCCTTCGTGCCCGTGCACCACCCCCCGGGCCCCCCCCACGCCGCCCGCTTCCCGACCCCCGACCTGCCCTGCCCCGCCCTGGCCCGGCCGGGCTCCGGAGGCCATACCCACCCTAAGCCGCCCC
>CAZPUI010000548.1:0-4034 GCA_964589695.1 uncultured Solibacteraceae bacterium
CCTGTGGTCATCGTGAACCAGGCCCTGGCGGCGCGGCACTGGCCTGATCAGGACTCCCTGGGGAAGCGGATTCGGGTGAACCGGGATTGGCGCACCGTGGTGGGCCTCTGCGCGAACTTCAAGACCGCCCACTGGTCCGAGCCTGCGGACCCCTTTGTCTTCCTGCCCCTGGCCCAGTGGAATGTGAACGCCTGGAACCTTGGGATCCGGTTGCGCGGATCGGTGGAGGGGGCCATGCAACCCCTGCAAAGTGCCATGCTTCAGGCCCATGGGGGCCTGCCGCTGCACCTTCAGGCCATGGAGGAGGTGGCCCAGAACGCTGCGACTATGGTGCGGATCTCCGCCCGTCTGCTGGCCGCCCTGGGGCTCTTGGCCCTCCTTCTCGCCGCCATGGGCATCTATGGGGTCATGGCCCATGCCGTAAGCCAGCGCACGGCGGAGATCGGCCTGCGCATGGCCATCGGGGCCTCGCCGACCTCCATCCTGGTCATGGTGCTGCGACGGGGCCTGGTCCTGGCGGGGGTGGGCGTGGGCCTGGGGCTGGTGGGCGCCTATGCCCTGGGAAGGCTGTTTGCCGATGTTCTGTACAAGACCAGCCCCACGGAACCCGTGATCTTCCTCCTTGTGCCCCCGCTGCTGTTGCTGGTGGCCCTGGGGGCCTGTGCCTGGCCTGCCCTGCGCGCCGCTGGGGTGCAGCCCACGGAATCCCTGCGCGCCGAGTGAAACGTTTGGGAGGTGTGAACTGGGTTCACGCACAGAATCGACGTTCAGCAACATGTTAATTGTCTGCATTTGAATACGGAGACCACGGAGATGCCACGCATGCGAGGCATGCGCAAGCCCACGGAGACAAGCGTCGGTGACTCGCAGAGCCAGGCCTCCTGACCTGGTGACACCAAGGGTGGAGCCGGGGGGCACCCACCTGTTCTCCTTGGCTCCGTTCCTGCGGGAACGCGCGGTGACGCTGCACGCCCCGCACGCGCGGCCAGGCCGGGAAGCGGCGGGCTGAATGGCCGTGACGTTCATTGCCCCTTGCGCTGCTGGGTCAGGCAACCACATCCACCTGCCTTGAGGTCCTGGTGCTTTTCCCGTGCCTTCATGCCACGCCTGTGCGGCCTGTCCGTGTCTGCCCCGCGCTTCGGCTGTATGCCGCGTTGAGGGGGGTGAGGGTGTAAAGCGAAATGGCTTGAAATTTTGTATTTAAACAAGATGTATAGATCGAAAAATCTTTAAAAATAGTAAAAACAGCTTGTCATATCAAAAAATTTGGTGTCATTATCGCGTGTCCAGGGTCGCTTGGGGGAC
The DNA here is from genome assembly GCA_964589695.1 of uncultured Solibacteraceae bacterium. Lineage (GTDB taxonomy): Bacteria > Acidobacteriota > Holophagae > Holophagales > Holophagaceae > CAZPUI01. Next base: position 1,306 of record CAZPUI010000548.1, read on the forward strand.
GTGATGGCTGCGTGGCTGGTTCGTGTTGGACTCGTGCTGGGGATGGTGGGTGCCCTGGTCGGTTGTGGGGGCTCGGGGGGTGAGGTCCCACCTCCGCCCCCGCCTCCGCCCCCACCCCCCGTCAGGGCTGCAGATCCTAGCACCGCGCCCCTGGGGGCGAGGGAATTGAGGAATACCGAGGCTTTCCTGGCCTTGGCATCCCAGGTTCGTTTCTTCCATCCCTCCCAGGAGGTGGAATCCGCGACATGGAAGGTGCTCCTGGCCGAAGGCGTGGCCCTGGTCCTGCCGGCCCGGGACGATGCTGAACTGGTGGGCCACCTTCAGTCCTTCTTCCGCGACCTGGCGCCCACGGTCCAGGTTTGGACCGGAGTCGCCCCCGACCTCCACCCAGGGCTCACCCGAACACCCAGCGCCACTTCCCTGTGCCAATGGCGGCATATCGGCTACGGCTTTGATCCTGGGGTGACCAATCCTCCCTACAAGAACACCCGCCAGTCCAAGGAGCTTCCGGCCCAGGGTCTGCCGGTCGGCGGGGTGGATCCCGCCAGGCCCTGGGAGGGTGACCTGGTTCCGGGAATACGCTGCCGCATTCCCGTGGCCCTGTATTCCCGAGGCCTCGCGACCCTGCCGACGGGCGGTCCATCCCAGTTCCAGGGGGCCAGGGCCTTTGGCTACGAGGATCGCCCCACGCGGGTGGCGGCCCTGGGCTACGCCTGGTGGGCCCTGGCGGTCTTCTACCCCTATTGGGAAGAGGTCGCCCTCGACTGGGAGGCCCAGCGAGGGCCCTTCCTCAGGGAGGCCGCCACGACCCAGGGCAGCCTCCAGGAACTCCTCCAGCGATTCACGGCCCTGCTGAAGGATGGCCACGCCCGGGTGGGCTACCCCGAGGGTATGGTGCCTCCCCTGGTGCTGGACTGGGTGGAGGATCAATGGGTGGTGGCCCGGGTGCTGCCGGGTGCACCCCAGGGGCTCCAGGCCGGGGACGCCCTCCTGACGGTGGATGGGAAGGATGTGGACCAGCTCTGGCGGCCATTGGCCGCGCGCATGAGCGGGAGTCTTCAGTGGCTGCGGGCCAGGGCTCGCAGTGAACTGCTCCTTCAGCCCCGCTCCCGCACGCTTCGCCTGGGGCTCCGGCGGATCGATGGCACCCTCGTTGAATTGGATGTTGACTGTCAAACCCGCTTTTCCGGGAGCCAGCCCGTGGAGCCCCGCCCCGCGCAACCCATCGTTGAACGCGCGCCGGGACTCATCTACTTCGATGCGGACCGGGCCACCCCAGAGGACTTCAGGGATTGGCAGGTCCGTCTTCAGCAGGCCAAGGCCCTTGTGGTGGATCTCCGGGGTTACGTGAATGGAGGACACCAGAACATGCTTTCCTACCTGCTCCCTGAGACCATTCCCTTTCCCTTCCTGGCGCCCAGCCCCTGGTCCCCGGGGCAGCGCACCTACCCCTGGTGGGATCTGGGGTGGAATTTCTGGACCAGCGGTCCCGCGTGGAATGCCAAGGTGGCGGTGCTCACGGATGGCCGGGCCCTCAGCGCCGCGGAGACCAGCCTCATGCCCTACCAGGCCTTCCCCACGCGCTTCGCCATCTTTGGGGGGCCCTCGGGCGGGGCGGATGGGTACGTCACCCTTACGGCCCTGCCCGGCGGGGCCACCTTCACCTGGACCGGGGGCAAGGTGACCTGCCCCCGGGGGGAGCGCCTCCATGCCCTGGGCATCCAGCCTACCCACCCCGTGGCCCGGACCCGGGCGGGGATTGCTGCGGGGCGGGATGAGGTCCTGGAGAAGGCCCTGGGCTGGCTGGGGTACTAAGGGCGTTCAGGGGCCTTGGTGAGGCGGGTTCGGCTAAGGTAGAGCATGGACCTTGCCCCGCGCCCACCGCTGTTCTCCCGCCATTTCCTGCTCCTCTTTGGCATCACCTTCCTGACCTTTGGAGCAGCCTTCCAGATGTTCCCCACGCTGCCCCTGCGGCTGTTGGAACTGGGGGCCACCCGGGCGGAAACGGGGTGGTTCCTGGCGGTGTTCACCCTGGGCAGCGCGCTGGGGGCGCTGGTCACGGGGCCCCTGGGGGACCGGGTGGGCCAGCGGCGGATGATGATGGTCAGCGCCCTGGGGTTCGCCCTTTTCATTGGCACCTATGGCCTGCTGCCCCGCTGGGGACTCATCGTGCTCGTGGCCTTTCCCCATGGGGTGGTGTGGTCCGGGCTCCTCACCGCCACCATGGCCACCCTGGGGGGGATTCTGCCCCCGGAGCGCAGGGCGGATGGCATGTCCCTCTTCGGCCTGGCCAGTCCCGGGGGGGCCATGCTGGGGCCCATCCTTGGCGTGGCCCTCTTCCAGCGCTGGGGCTTTGGTTCCATCAGCCTGAGCAATGGCCTGCTCTTTGGTCTCCTTGCCTTCCTGGCCTTCACCCTGCCCCCGGATCGGCCCAAGTCCGAGCCCGCCCCCTATTTCCGACTTCCGGATCGAAGCATGCTGGCCCCCTGCCTCGTGCTCTTCATCTCCGCCCTGGCCTACGGCGTGCTCAACACCTACACGGTGCAGGAGGCCAAGTCCCTGAGCTTCCCCGGAGTTCCCTTGGGGTTGGGGAACCTGCCCTCGGACAGCCTGTTTCTGTCCCTCATGGCCCTGGGGATGGTCCTCATGCGCCTGCTCATGGCCCGGGTGGGCTTCGGGCCCCGGCCCGTGGCCCTGCTCCCCACCATGCTGGTGGCAGCCACCCTGGG
>CAZPUI010000549.1:0-4022 GCA_964589695.1 uncultured Solibacteraceae bacterium
CAAGATGGGCGCCCACGTCACCTTGGTGGGTCCGCCCACCCTCGTAAGCCAGGACATGAAGGAAACTTGGCCGGACATCGAGATCTCCAACGACTTCGATGAGGTGCTCCCCTCCATGGACGCCATCATGATGCTGCGCTGCCAGTTCGAGCGCGGCACGGGTGCCTTCATCCCTGGCCAGGGCGAGTACGTCCGCTTCTACCAGCTCAACCCTGCCCGTATGAAGAAGGCGAAACCCGAAGTCGCCGTGCTTCACCCAGGCCCCATGAACCGCGGGGTGGAGATCACCAGCGATGTGGCGGACGGCCCCAACAGCGTCATCCTCAAGCAGGTCACCAATGGGGTTCCTGTGCGCATGGCCGTCCTCTACCTGCTGGCCAATCCCCACGGCGAGGCCGTTCCTTAGCATTCCCTGTGGACAGCCAAAGGGCCCGGCATGCCGGGCCCTTTGTGTGCACAAGGCGAAAAGGCCTTAGGCGGGGACGATGGCTTCGCTGGGGCAGGCCGCGACACAGGCGCCGCAGTCCGTGCAGGTGTCGGGGTTGATGACGTAGATATCGCCTTCGGAGATGGCTTCGGTGGGGCCCTCGGGAAGGCAGGCGCCGCAGGCGATGCAGGCATCCGTTATCTTGTGGGACATGAAATCCTCCAAAAAAGGTCCCGATCAGCATAGCCGAAACGCGCGGAGCGCACGGTCACACTGCGCGATCTGAAAATTCCGAGGCGTGATTATTCCTGGGCGGGTCCCTGGAAGTGGCATACCTGGTAGGTGAGGAACCGTGACCCGGGGTGGCGCCAGAGTTGGTCCGTGCCACCGGCCTTCCGGGAAAGGTGGGCCAGGAAGGTCCGGGGTTCGGGCAGCTGCTCCCAGACCTGGGGGAGGAAGGTGGCCCTCCGGCCCCCGTGCTCCAGGATCACCCCGTCCACATGGGGGCGGAGCTGGGTGAGCACCTCGTCGGGCCCCTTGACCTCCAGGGGGCTGGGTTGGGTCAGGAGGCTGATCTCCAGCTCCAGGTCCGACCATTCCTCCGGGCGCAGGGGTAAGAAGCGGGAATCCTCGAAGGCCGCCGCCCGGGCACAGGTCGCCAGGGCTTCCCCCAGGGGGGCCAAGGGCTGGATGTGTCCGATGCAGCCACGGAGTTGCCCATGCCTGGAGAGGGTCACGAAGCAGCCCTGGGATTGGCGACAAACCTCCGGGAGCCCTTCGGGGCTGGGCGGGGCCTGGCCCCAGAGGGCGGCCTGGATCACCCTTCGGACCCAGTCCAGCATGCGTTCCTGGTCGGCATCCATGGTTCGCTCCTCAGAAGTGACCGGCCAGGGCTCGCCCGCAGAGAGGGCAGGCGCCCCTTCGGGTGCGGTTGGCCAGAACGCGGAATCCGTCCCTCAGGATGAGGGGATGGCGGCAATCCGGGCACCAGGTGGTGCTGCCTTCGGAATCCCGCAGGTTGCCGAGGTAGACATGCACCAGCCCCTGATCCAGGGCGATCTGCCGCGCCCGCACCAGGGTGGCCAGGGGTGTGGGAGGCCGGTCCCACACGAGGTGGGCGGGGTGGAAGGCGGAAAAGTGGAGGGGCACCTCGGGTCCCACGTGTTCCACCAACCAGGCGCTGAGCTCCTGCAGCTCACGGTCGCCATCGTTGAGTCCAGGAATGAGCAGGGTGGTGACTTCCAGCCAGACCTTGGAGGATTGGGCCAGGAATGCCAAGTGGTCCAGCACGGGCTGAAGCCGGCCACCGCAGCGCCGCTGGTAGAAGGCTTCGGAGAAGGCCTTGAGGTCCACGTTGGCGGCGTCCATGTGCGCCCACAGGGCGCGACCGGGTTCGGGATTCACATGGGCGGAGGTGACGGCCACGGTGCGAAGGCCCGCTTCCCGGCAGGCCTGGGCCACCTCCAGGGTCCACTCCAGGGAGACCGCGGGCTCGTTGTAGGTGAAGGCCACGCTGGCGCAGCCTGCCTCCAGGGCGGTCTCCACGATGCTGCGCACCGACGCATCTCCCAGGGTGTTCTCCCGGCCATGACTGAGTTGGGCGTTCTGGCAGAAGGTGCATCCCAGGGTGCAGCCTGCGGTGCCGAAGGACAGGATGGGCGTTCCCGGCAGGAAATGGTACAGAGGCTTCTTCTCCATGGGATCAATTTGGAAACTGCTGGCACAGCCGAACACGGCGGTCCAAAGCTCGCCCCCTCGCGCCTCCCGCACCCCACAGAGGCCCCTCCGCCCTTCCTCCAGTCGGCAGCCACGGGGGCAAAGGTCACATTCCACGCTGGGACCCTCCCGATGCCACCAGCGGGCGGGATGGAGGCTCATGGCCGGGGCGCCCGGGGCAGGGCCTTCGCATTTGCTGCAAACAGGACGGCCTCCAGATAGCCCACCCCGAAGGGGGCCTCGTAGCTCAGGATGCGGGGGGCCTCGAGGGTCTCACCCAGAACCCCCACGGCCAGGTCGAGGCTGTCCACCACATCCTCCGCCGCCCCCTGGCGGAGGTCCGCGGGAATCCTGGAAACCTCCCCCAGGCGGCCCTCCCCCACGCAGGTGCACACCAGGGCATCGAATTCCGCGGCCCGGGGATGGAAGCCCGCGGGACCACCCTCCTTCAGGGCATGGCTCATGTCACCGGAGGCCAGGAGGGCCCAGGGGCGATCCAAGTCCTCCATCACCCTTCCCAGGGCCGCTCCGAAACGTCGGTGGTCCAGGCGGTGGTGGGCCCAGGGAAAGCCGAAGGCCAGGATGCGTCCCTGGAAGCCGGTCTGTTGCAGAAACCACAGGGGCACAAGGGACCCGTGATCCCGGCCGAAGCCCGTGACCGGGGCCAGGGGGACCGGGGAAGCCTTCTCCATCGCCCCAAGCGCCTCCAGGTCGCTGGAGAAACGGCATCCCAGTTCCGGGTGACCGAAGGGACCGAAGTCCCCCTGGAGGGTGCTGCCGGAGGCGAAGCCGTAGGTTCGGTGGGCCCTGGGAAGGTGGGGGCTGACCACCACCACCGTGGCGGCCCCACTGGCCGCCAGCAGGCTTGCGGCCTGGCCCATGGCCTGGGTGGTGGCACGGCAGGCCATGGCCCGGCTGCCACCGATTTCCGGCATGACGATGGGGGCATGGCACATGAGCACGGCGGCCTGCAGGTGGGACATGAAAGCTCCGGAACTCTGCCGTGAAGGGGGAACTGCCTGCTCGCTGCGAAGTATCTTCCCCCTTGACGTGGCGACAAGGGGGGCGTGATGGGTCTCGTGCCTCCGGTATCTTAGACTGCGCAGGCCCGGGGCTGTGCTGGTCGCGGGTCCTTCAGGGGGACGTCATGACGCAGGGGCCGGTGGTGCTGCTGGTGCTGGATGGAATCGGTGATGGGCCGCGAAATGCGCACGATGCTACCTTCCGGGCGGGGATGCCCCACTTGAACGACCTCCGACGCCGCTATGCGGCCACCCAGCTCAGCACCAGCGGGGAATCCGTGGGGCTGCCCGAGGGGCAGTTCGGCAACTCCGAGGTGGGGCACATGAACCTGGGGGCGGGTCGGGTGGTCTGGCAGGAGCTGACCCGTATCGATGCGGCCATCCGGAAGGGCACCTTCCGCGAAAACGCGCCCATGGCAGGGCTGTTGGCGGAGCTCAAGGCCCGGGGAACGCGGCTGCATCTGCTGGGCCTCGTGAGTCCCGGGGGCGTTCACAGCCACCAGGAACACCTGGGGGCTCTGGCTCGGTGGGCCCAGGAGATGGGCGTGCCCACCACCATCCACGCCCTGTTGGATGGTCGGGATACGCCTCAGCGGAGCGCGGATGGGTACCTGGCCTGGCTGGAGGACCAATTGAAGGACCTGCCTTTGGTGAAGGTGGGTTCCATCGGCGGTCGCTACTGGGCCATGGATCGGGACAATCGCTCGGAGCGGGTGGAACGGGCCTGGAAACTCCTGGTGGATGGGGAAGCGGAGTTCAGCTACTCGGATTCCGCGGCGGCCATCCAGGCCGCCTACGCCCGGGGCGAGTCGGATGAATTCGTCAGCCCTACGGCCCTGGAGGCCATGGCGCCCATC
>CAZPUI010000550.1:0-4020 GCA_964589695.1 uncultured Solibacteraceae bacterium
CCCCATGGTGCTGAGCCTCGGCACCATCCATGCCGGCAGGCGGGTGAACATCGTGGCGGATGAAGTGGTGGTCACGGGTACCCTGCGCACCCTGGATGCCCAGGATCAAAAGGAGGCCAAGGCGGCCATCGTGGCGATCGCCCAGGGGATCGCCCAGGCCCACGGCGCCAAGGCCAAGGTGGACTTCGCCCGCTCCCACCGCCTGGTCTACAACGACCCCGGCACGGTGGCACGGACCCGGACGGTGCTCCGCACCGCGCTGGGAGACGCCCGGGTGGTGGATCCCAAACCCTGGACCGCCAGTGAGGACTTCGCCGAGTTCCAGGTCCACATCCCGGGCGTCCTCATGTTCCTGGGGGTGGGCAATGCCGCCATGGGCCTGACCCACCCCCTGCACAGCCCCGAGTTCGATGTCGACGAGGCCTGCCTGGGCGCCGGCGTGAAGGCCATGGTGAGCGTGGTGCTGGACGCCCTGAGGTCCGGTCACCCCTCGAACTAGGCTCTACTTTCTCCCCTCGTAGCGCCAAATTCGACCCTGTTCCCCCACGGCCCATCCGGTGGCGCGCCCGCTGAAGGCATGGAGGCCCTCGCCTGGGAGGGGCCTCCAGGTGCGACCCTGGTCCCGGCTCAGGTCGCAACCCGCGGGACCCACGGCCAGGAGGGCCTTTCCTGACCCCAGCTCCACCTCCGCCACGGCGCTGCGGAAGCCCCGCAGGGTGGATGGGGAGGTCCAGGTGCGTCCGCCGTCGCCGCCCCGGGCGAAGGGACTGGCGCTGCCCTCCTTCTGGTAGTTGCCCCCCACGGCCCATACCTTGGGCCCCGAGGTCCCGAGCCCGAAGATCCCCGCGGAGGGTGTGCCTGCGGAAATGGGGACTTCCGCCACGTTCCAGGTTTCGCCGGCATCCTCGGACCGGAACACCCGACTGCGGGAGGCCCCCCCGGAGGCCAGCCAGATTGTCTTGGTCCCAGCCAGGAGACAGGTGCCGCTGGCCGCGAAGGCGCTCTCCCCGGGCAGCACCGGGGGCAGTTCCTTGGGTACCAGGCGGGACCAGGTTCGGCCCCCGTCCAAGGTGCGCAGCAGGAAGAACCGGCCCTCCACGGGGTCGCCCATGGCATAGCCCAGGGTGGGGGAGGCGAAGGCCAGGGCGTCCAGGAAGATGGCGGCGTTGTCGGCACGGTAGGCTTCCGACCAGGTCTTCCCCCCATCCTCGGTCCTGAAGATGCGGCTGGCGTCCCCGGGGCCGATGCTCAGGGCCACGGCCACCTGGGCGCTGAAGGCCTCGATGTCCCGGAAATCCAGCTTCTCGGCCCCGGGCACCGGGCAGCGGGTCCAGGTGGCCCCGCCATCCACCGTCCTTAAGATTGTCCCCCCGGTGCCACTGGCCCAGGCCACCCGGGCATCCACGGCGGCGACCCCCCGAAGCCGGGCGGTGGTACCCGAGACCTGGGGCGCCCAGCCGGGATCCTGGGCGGCAAGGAGGATGGACAGTCCCGCGGCGAAGGGGAGAAGGCGCATGGTGGCTCCAGAACAGTCCATCCAGCGTAGCGGCTCCGTGATCCCGGTATGGAATAGCCTTGATCGGTGGCAGGACGCGACGCAGGGATTTCCATGGAGGGATTTCTACCTCCTCCTGCTCGAGCGTGAAAGGCGGTACCCTTGGCCCCATGACCCTTGCTTGGATGCTAGCCCACCAGCGGAAACGCCTGCACAGCCCCTGGGTGTGGGTGAGCATTTTCGTCTTTGGTCTGCCGCTTTTCATGATGAAGCTCACCCTGCTCATGCCCCAGGCCCCCTGGAGTGTGGCGGCCTGGGCCAGCACGGTCTTCCTGCCCTTCCTGTTCAGCGGGCTCTACGTCTGGGCCTCCCCCATGCCCTGGATGTGGACGGGGCAGGGTCGGGACTATGCGCCCTTCTTCCGAGGCGCCTTCCAGTCCCTGATCTTTGCCCTGGCGGCGGTCTTCGTCCTGGCCCAGCTGGATGCCCTGCTGCTCTGGCTCTCCCGGGCCCAGGGCATCCCGTACCTGTCCAATGTCACGGCCAATGCCCTGGTGCTGCTTACCTCCCTGCCCCTCATGGGCTACCTCCTGGCGGCGGCCCTGAAGACCGAGCACGACAAGGTGGAGGCGGAACGCCATGCCCGGGAGGCCCAGTGGATTCTCCTCCGGGGTCAGCTCAGCCCCCACGTGCTCTTCAATTCCCTCAATGGCCTCGCGGAGCTGGTGCGCATCGATGTGGACGCCGCCGAACAGGCCATTCTGGACCTGGCGGATCTCTACCGGGCCCTGCTCACCCACGGCAGCCGCTCCATGGCCCCCCTGCGGGAGGAAAGGGCCCTCCTCACCCGCTACCTTGGGGTGGAGAAGATGCGATTCGGAGACCGGTTGCAGGTGCATTGGGACTGGAACGAAACCCTGGACGATCTGGTGGTGCCGCCCTTCCTGCTGCAGCCCTCCGTGGAGAATGCCCTCAAGCATGGAATCGCCGCCCATCCTGATGGGGGTCAGCTGAGGATCTCCGCCCACCAGGTGGGGCTCAGCTTGGTACTCAAGGTGGCCAACACGGGGCGTCCCCTGCCCCTGATGCTGGGGGATGGGGTGGGGGTGCAGAACCTGGTGGCCCGTCTGCGTTTGGCCTTCGGGGAGGGCGCCACCCACCAGCTCTACACCGAAGGCTTCTGGACCGTGTCCGAAATCCGCATTGCATGGAGCTCGCTCAACCATGACTAGACTCCGGGTTGCCCTCGCCGACGACGAACCCCTTGCCCGCACCCGCCTGGCCCGGCTCCTTCGGGAGGCCGACTGCGAGGTGGTGGCGGAATTCCCCGATGGAGCGACCCTCCTGGCCTGGCTCCAGACCAAGCCCGAGGTGGAGGCCCTCTTCCTGGATATCCAGATGCCCGGGGCCACGGGCCTGGAGGTGGTGGCGGAACTGGCGGACCACCAGGACTGTCCCCCCGTGGTCTTCGTCACGGCCTTCGCCGAACATGCCGTGCGGGCCTTCGAGGCCGCGGCCCTGGACTACATCCTCAAACCCGTGTCCGGGGAGCGCCTGGCCAAGGCCCTGGCACGACTCCAGACATCCTCGGTGCCCCGCCGCACGGGGGGAGAATTAAAGGCCCTGGTGAGTGGTACTCAGCGCTTTCCCGTCAAGGCGGGGGATGGGCACGTCTTCCTGGAATTCAAGCGCACCACCCACTTCGAAGTGGAGGATGAGATCGTCTACGCCTGGTCCACGGTGGGGGGCAAGCACAGCCGCCACCGCACGGACTGGACCACCCTGGCGGAGGTGGAGCAGCACTTTCCAGGGTCAGGACTGGTACGGATCCAGCGCCATTTGCTGCTGAGGCCCGAGGCTGTCCTGGCCCTGCGCCCCCTGGAAGGCGGCCGGGCCTCCGTGCGGGTGGCGGATGGCATCGATCTGGAGGTGAGCCGCAGTGTCACGCCGAGGCTGAAGGAGATGATGGGGCTCTGAGCCACCTCCCCCCTCGGAGGCCCACCTTGTGGGTCAGGCCGTCGGACGTGAAAGGCATTTGCAGGCGTTTCAGATCCCTTCCCGGAAGGTCACCTTGTTGATCTCCGTGAAGGAGGTCAGGCCCAGGCGGACCTTCTCCAGGGCGCTTTCGCGGAGGGTCTGCATGCCGGCTTGCCGGGCGGAGGCCTTGATGTCCCGAAGGCTGGCGCGATTGGTGATCAGGTCCCGGATTTCGTCGTTCATGCCCATGAACTCCACGATGGCCTGGCGGCCCCGGAACCCGGTGCCATTGCAGTCCATGCACCCCTCCTTCTCGTAGACCGTGGCCCGGGCGGCCCATTCCATGCCCACCCCGTTCTCCTTGAGGTCCGTTGCGGAGAGCTTCACGGGCTGCTTGCACTTGGGGCAGAGGGTGCGCACCAGGCGCTGGGCCAGGATGCAGTTCAGGGCGGAGACGAAGTTGTAGACTTCGACGCCCATGTGCTGGAAGCGATAGATCACGTCCAGGGTGTTGTTGGCGTGGACCGTGGTGAAGACCAGGTGGCCCG
>CAZPUI010000551.1:0-4009 GCA_964589695.1 uncultured Solibacteraceae bacterium
ACCGAAGCCTGGAAGGATGTCGTGGCACTCACTGCAGGCTTCGTGGCCAAGGAGATCGTGGTGAGTACCCTGGCCGTCGTGCACCAGGTGAAGGACGCCCCTCAGGGCGCCGCAGATCCTCGTAGCCCCCTGCAGGAGGCCCTGCGCGTTCAATCGGGGCTGAGGCCCCTCACCGCCTTGGCCTTCATGGTCTTCACCCTGCTCTACGCACCCTGCATCGGCACCCTCAGCATGATCTACAAAGAAACACGAAGCCTGGTGTGGACCGGGTTCACCTTGGCCTATGGACTCGGCCTGGCCTGGCTACTCGCCTGGGCCACCGTCGCCATCGGCCGCAGCATGGGGTATTGACATGAGTATCCAGTCCTTGATCACCCTGGTGGGGGCGGCATGCGCACTGGCGTGGCTCCTTCGCAATGCCCTGCGATCCACCTGCGCCACGGGCTGCCAGGGCTGTGCGGTCCAGTCCTGTCCGACGCGAAAGGCGGCAGTGAAAGTGCCTGTGCGCCGACCCACCCCAAAGCCTTTGGACCACCCGCACCTGCCCAGGGTCTAGGCCTTGGCGCCCAAGCAACTTGGGCAGTCATGCCGTCCGTCGGCCTAAGGAGCTGTATTGAACCTACCGGAGAAGCACGGGCTATGCTTCAACAGCTCCTAATCCTTTTCAATCTCTCGGATCTCCCGGGTGTCCAGCAGGTTCTGGATGAGGCGCGTGAGTTCCTCTTCGCTGAGCACGCCTCGACGCTGGAGCAGCCGAATGAGGCCGAGAATGAGGGTGCGGGTCTGGAAGTTCTCCAACCGCGGGGCTCGCTGGGACATCGCACTCCGCTCATGGACCACCAGTCCTCCCTCCGGAGGCCGGGGCGCCTGGGGAGCAGGCGGGGGCGGAGCCGGGCGGGGGGCTGCGGGCCTGGGAGGTGGCGGGGCCGGGGCGGCAAAGGGGAGGAGGGTCGGCTCGGCGCCAAAGAAGCTGACATCCGGCACGCCATGACGGTCACTGGTCATGTTGAAGAAGGGATCCTTGCCCCGATCCCGAGCCACGGGAGGGTGAAGGGGCGGTGGCACCACGGGGTGGGCCTGGAATCCTGTCAGAGGTACGTCCAGCGCGCGGTGGTTGAAATCCAGGGCCACCGGAAGACCTCCCTCCAAGGGGTTGGCCGCACCGATGTCCACGGTCTTTCCGGAGAGGATGTCCAGTTTCCTGTATTGCTCGGCAATGGCGAATTTGAGGGCAGAGTGGGATGCCACCACCGGCTCGATGTTCAAACCGGATGCGAAACGGGCGCTGTCGATGGCATTCAGATCCATGGGGTCCGCCATGGCCAACACCAAGGTCTTGGGCTCCTGGACGGCCAAGGGCAGCACGCTGAGCTGCTCGGCAAGCCTTCGCGGGATGCGCTCCAGCACTTGGGGCGGTACATCCACATGCCGGAGGTCCATGCGTGGAACACCCGATTGCCTGGACAGGAAGTCCATCAGGATGTCCTCGCTGATGAACCCCAGCGTGACCAGGTTGCTCCCCATGCGCCCCCCGGAGATTCGCTGGTAGCGCAGTGCTTCTTGCAGCTGGGCCGCGGAGATCAACCTCGACTCGACGAGCAGCTCACCCAGTTTCTTCGGCTCAGGATGCATTGGAAGAGGGCCTCTTAAGGACTAGGATGGGATGCAGTCTATCCAAGTTCCAGCCCTTTTCCGAAGAAGGTCCCCATGGATGAGGTTTCTCAAGCGCTGATGAGGTCCTGCATCCATGACCTGGCCAATGCGCTCTCGGGGGTCCGGGGCATCCTGGACCTGGCCGATCCCAGCCAACCCCTTCCCACCCGGGATCGCGAGCGCCTGGATGCGGTGGTGGGTGATGGTCTCGTGACCCTGGAACGCGCACGCCACCTGGCCTTGGACACCCTGCCCGATGCACGTGCCGAGCTGGGTGACCCCTGGCGGGCCCTCCTCCAAGAGAGTCTGGCCCCCCTCTGTACCATTTTTCGCGCCACAGTCTCCCTGGCCTACCTTGGCGACACCCAGCACGACCATTGGCCGGGTGAGCTTGGACGCAGCTACCTCCACGCCCTCGTCCGCCAGCTCCTTCCCTATGCCCAAGGAGGGCGACTGACCCTGACCTTCGATGGGGATGCCGAAACCGGGATTCTGACCCTTGGGTCCGTGTCCACCTTGCCCGACAGCCTGATTCCGAATGGAACTCCCCGACCTCGGGACATCAGTTCACGGTGGGCCCTCCACGCCGGTACGGCGCTGGCTGCCACCCTCGACTTCCAGCCTCCCGTGGTGCGGGTGACCCTGCGCAAGTTCTGAATGGGTGCTCCCCGTTCCACCCAGCCCTTGGATGCCCTGCGGGAGGCCCTGGAGTCCCTCCGCCTCCGTTACAGCCAACCCGCCGCCGTGGCCATGGATCCCCTGGCGGTGGTGCTGGACTATGTGGATTCCTGGGATCAGGAAGTGGCGGCCTGGGTGGCCGCCCACCTGGCCTACGGTCGCGTGCCTCCCATGCTGAGGGCCATCCGGAGGGCCCTGGCTCCGCTGGGAGACCGACCCGCAGCATGGCTTCGGGGACGTACAAGGGGCGACGCTGAGAAGCAGCTGGTGAAGGCCCTTCAGGGTTGGTGCTGGCGCTTCCACACCTCGAACGACCTGGTGCAGTGGCTGCTGGCCTGGCAGCGCCTCGACGAGGCCTCCGGGAGGCTCGGCCTGGAGTCCCATCTGGTTCCCACCCCTGATGCCTCAGCGGACTTGCGTCTCTCCACCTTGGTTCATCGGCTTCGAAAGGAACTGCCGACCAGCCAGGGCCTCCGGTTTTCACTCCCGGACCCCCTGGCCGGATCTGCATGCAAGCGCTGGCGCATGTTCATGCGGTGGATGGTACGCCGGGAGTGGCCCGACCTTGGGCTTTGGCGACAGTACCCCCAGGCCTGCCTGGTCATCCCCCTCGATACCCACGTAATCCGGGTGGCGACCCTGGTGGGACTGACAGAACGTAAAAGTCCCGATGGTCGGATGGCCCAGGAAATCACGGAAGCCCTGGCCCGGGTGTGTCCGGAAGATCCCCTGCGCTACGACTTCGCCCTGGCGCACCTTGGCATCCTGGGAGACTGCGTCGGGCTTCGGGATCACATCCACTGCCCGACCTGTCCCCTGCGTGACATTTGCCACAGTCGATGACAGTTCGTGAAGGAACTTTGGGATACTGATGCGGGGGCTGACCCCCATGACTGCCAACGGTCGCACTGCGTATAGGAGTTTCCCGTGCTCGTCCTCTGTCTCAATGCAGGCTCCTCCTCCCTTAAGTTCAACCTCGTCGATATGACCAACGAGTCCTCCCTCGCCGATGGCATCGCGGAGCGCATTGGCATCGCCGAGGGCTTCATCCGCTGGACCATCGACGGTGCCAAGGGCCGCCTGGAGATCGATATGAAGGATCACAAGGTGGCCCTTGCGTCGATCCTTGAGCAGCTTCATGCCACCGTCCTCAAGGATGGCCAGGATGTGGAGGCCGTAGGACACCGTGTGGCCCACGGAGGGCCGAAGTTCAAGGGCAGTTGCATCATCACGCCGGAGATCCTCGCGGAGATCGAGGAACTGGCTTTCTACGCCCCCCTGCACAATCCTGCCAACGCCATGGGCATTCGCACCGCCATCGAGATGTTCCCCGGCAAGCCCCAGGTGGCCGTCTTCGACACGGCCTTCCACCAGACCATGCCGGACCACGCCTACACCTACGGCCTGCCCTATGACCTCTGCCAGGAACTGGGCATCCGTCGCTATGGCTTCCATGGCACCAGCCACAACTACGTGGCCCATCGCACCGCCGCCCTGCTGGGGCGCCCCATCGAAGAGCTGAAAATCATCACCTGCCATCTGGGGAACGGCAGTTCCATCTGCGCCGTGGACAAGGGCCGGAGCGTGGATACCTCCATGGGACTCACCCCCCTGGAGGGCATCATCATGGGCACCCGCTGCGGCAATGTGGATCCCGGCGTGCTTGTCACGATCATGG
>CAZPUI010000552.1:0-3993 GCA_964589695.1 uncultured Solibacteraceae bacterium
CCGCGGCCCTGTCTACCCGGGCCCGGCAGCTCTCGTCCGCCGCCTACCCCAGCCTGCGGCTGGCGCGGCTCATTGCAGAACACCAGCGGATCGAGGCTGCCCTTCGGGAGAGCGAATTCTTCTTCAAGGAGTCCCAGCGGACCGCCAGGATCGGGTCGTACACCATGGATTTCCTCAAGGGGTGCTGGGATTCCTCCGAGGTGCTGGACCAGATCTTCGGCATCGATGCGCACCACGGCCGGACGGTGCAGGGCTGGCTGGACCTCGTGCACCCCGAGGACCAGGCCTTGATGGACCAGTACCTGGCCGCCGAGGTCGTGGGCAAGCGCCTGGGTTTCGACATGGAATACCGGATCCGCCGGAAGTTGGACGGGGAGGTCCGCTGGGTCCACGGTCTGGGGGAGGCGAGCTTCGACGAGGCCGGCGCCATCCTGCGGCTGTCGGGGACCATCCAGGATATCACGGAACGGAAGCGCGCCGAACTGGCCCTGGCCGAGAGCGAGGTCCGCTACCGCAAGATCACGGAAGGCCTCACGGACTACCAGTACCGGGTGCAGATGGAAGGGGGGCGGGCCGTCGCCACCACCCACGGACCTGGATGCGAGCGGGTCACGGGCTACACGGCCGAGGACTTCCAGGCGGATCCCTTCCTGTGGTTCAACATGATCGCCCCCGAGGACCGGGCGGAGGCCCAGTCACGGGTGAACCTGATCCTCCAGGGCCGGGACACGCCCCCCTTCGAACACCGCATCCACCGAAAGGATGGGGTGCTGCGCTGGGTGCGGGACACCATCATCCTGAACCGGGATGCGGCGGGCCGGGTGCACGCCTACGACGGCGTGGTGAGTGATATCACCGAGCGCCGACAGGCGGAGGAGGCCCTGCGCCGGGAGCGGGAGATGGCGGAGCGCTACCTGTGGGTGGTGCAGGTGATCCTGGTGGCCCTGGATTCCGAGGGGCGGATCAGTCTCCTCAACCGGCAGGGGCATGCGGTGCTCGGCTATGGCGATGGGGAGCTGATCGGCCAGAACTGGTTCCACACCTGTCTTCCCCCCGAGGAAGGGACCATGGTCTTCACGCGGTTCAAGGCCATCCTCACCGGAATGGCCCAGCCTGCCACGCGCTACGAGAATTTCATCCAGCGCAAGGATGGGATCCGTCGCCTCATCGCCTGGCACAACACCGTGGTGACGGATAACGATGGCCAGATCATTGGGACCCTGAGTTCCGGAGAGGACATCACGGACCTCCGCCGCGCGGAGGACGAACAGCGCCGTCTCCAGGCCCAGCTGCAGCAGGTCCAGAAGATGGAGAGTCTCGGGAGCCTCGCGGGTGGCGTGGCCCACGATATGAACAATGTGCTGGGGGCCATCCTGGGACTGGCCTCGGCCCATGCAGGACTCCTGCCCGAGGGAAGTCCCGCGGCCCAGGCCATGGACACCATCGCCAAGGCCGCACTCCGCGGGGGCAAGCTGGTCCAGTCCCTGCTGGCCTTCGCCCGGCAGACCCCCGCGGAGGAGCGGGACCTTGACCTGAACGCCATCCTTCGGGACGAGGTCCAACTCCTGGAGCGGACCACCCTGGCCCAGGTGCGGCTCCACATGGACCTGGCGTCCGACCTCAGGCTCGTGCGGGGCGATGGCAGCGCCTTGGCCCACGCAATCCTGAACCTCTGCGTGAACGCCGTGGACGCCATGCCCGCCAACGGGGTGCTCACCTTCCGGACCCGCAATGTGGGCGAGGCCTGGGTGGAAGTCCAGGTGGAGGATACGGGGTGCGGAATGTCCCCGGAGGTGCGAGAACGGGCCTTCGATCCCTTCTTCACCACCAAGGCCCAGGGCAAGGGTACGGGTCTGGGGCTTTCCTTGACCTACACCACCGTCCTGGCCCACAAAGGCGAAATCGAACTGGAGAGCGAGCCCGGCACGGGAACCCGCGTGACCATGCGGTTCCCGGCCCTGAGGATCGTGGAAGCCTCGCCCCTGGTGGTGGACAGGCCGCAGGGGAAGGCCCCCGGTCAAGCCCTGAGGGTGCTCCTGGTGGATGACGACGACCTGATCCAGAACGCCATGGGGTCGATCCTGGTACTCCTTGGACATGAGGTCACAGCGGCCTACACGGGGGAACAGGCCCTGGCCCACTTGGAGGCGGGGCTGGCCTGCGATGTGGTCATCCTCGATATGAACATGCCCGGGTTGGGAGGGGAGGGCACCCTTCCCAGGCTTCGTGAGCTGCGCCCCCATGTACCGGTGCTCCTGGCCACGGGCAGGGCCGATCAGGATGCCCTGGACCTGGTGGAAGCCCACCCCGGGGTCACCCTGCTGGCCAAGCCCTACACCCTGGCCATGCTGAAGGAGCATCTGGCGGGGCTATTCCAGTGAGGCCACCCGACTGAGGGCCTTCTCCTTGCTAGCTTGACCGGCGCTCTGCACATGGATACCCCCCTGATTCAGGGGACCTTCCCACCAGTCAGCTGACGCTCACCCTGGCGCGGGTTCGGACGATACCAGGTGCCGCAAACGCCACAAGGACAGCTCTTTGCCATGACTGACCTCCTGGAAACCCATCTTTATCCCCAACCCGGAGAACTTGGTTCATGGAAGATGAAATTCTCTGGAGCTTTTGCCGTCGGAATTGGACCAGGTGGTCGATTTTTCGAGAGCAGACCCGGGCAAAATCTGGAGAGCGGTTAAGGGAACTACCGAACGGCCCTCGCCGAGACCGAAGGCTGGAATCCGAGCGCCTCGAAAACAAGGCTTCGAGCTGCGAAAAGCATCCCGGGCCTTGCACTTCGCGGTCAATTACGACGTCGAGCACCCGTACCGGAACCTCAGAGCGCCGGGATAAACCGGCATGGAGGTGAGAATGAAGGAGCCTTACACCGAGGGCCCAGCCAGCCACGGCGACCCCGAGTCATGCGTCCGGCCCAGCGATGGTCCGGGCGAAGTGTTGACAGGGGCACACACAGGCGAAGTATTGAGCCGCGAAATCAGGCACTCCCAGGGGGCCGACACCGTTGTGTTGAGCGGAAGGCTACATCCCCATGAGCGCAATGGCGAGTTCATGGGGGCCCCGGCGCGGTCGGAGACCTTCAGCATGTGTGGAAACTCCATGCGCGAGAACCGGTAGACCTCGTTCCCGCCCCCAGGAGATGGGCTTGGGGGCCGCGTCAGGAAGGCCATTGGCCGCACGCCGACGATGCACGGGCGCGAGGAGTCGGACAGCCCCGTAGTACCTGCGAAGTTGCCGAACGAACTGGGGGAACCTTGTGAGGAGGCGATGGAGGGAAGGGGCCTGGTCAAGGAGAGCGCGGGCCAGCAAAACACGCTCCGGACACAGTGCCGGGAAGGCGTGCCCAGTGCGCTGGACCGGGTGCGGCAAGCCTCACAAAGGAACAAGGCAGCGCGGTTCAGCGCGCTCTTCCACCATGTCACGCAGGACAGACTTCGGGACGCCTTCATGAGCATCAAGCGGAAGGCGTCTCCGGGCATGCTGTGCGCTATGACGGGCGCAGGAAACCGGAGACCTTCGCCTTCCTGGGGTTCACCCATCAATGCCGGGTGAACCGGAACGGGACGTTCGTGGTTGCCCGCACCACCATGCGCAAGCGCCTCACGGCCAAGCTCAAGGGGGTGAAGGAGGAACTCCGGAAGAGGATGCACGAACCCATCGGTGCGCAGGGGTTATGGCTGGCGTCAGTCGTCGGGGGGATATTTCCAGTATCACGCAATATCTCTAAACGCCGAGGCCATTGAGGCATTTCGGACCCAGGTGGCGCGGCTCTGGTACAGGACCCTGAAGCGGCGCAGCCAGCGGTCGAACCTCACCTGGGAACGGATGACTGTCCTCGTTGGAACCTGGCTTCCCAAAGCCCGCATTCTGCATCCTTATCCTGAACAGAGGTTCGCTGAGCGAATCCGAGACAAGAGCCGTGTGTGCTAGCCCAACTTCCGCACCGACCACGCGATTCAGCCCCTTTTCCGGGTCTTTCGC
>CAZPUI010000553.1:0-3992 GCA_964589695.1 uncultured Solibacteraceae bacterium
AAGACATCGAGGTTCACCAGCAGGACCCCAAGGAGGGCAAGGCCCCTCAGGGCATCCATCTGCAGCAAGCGGTCGGTGGTGGCATTCAAGGCACGGGGCACGGGCGACTCTCCTGGGATCCAAAGAAGGTGAACGCAGGATGGCCCCTGGAGGTTTCAAGAAACCTTAGTCCCCTTACCGAAGAGGCAGGCCCGCACGGGGGGCGGCGGGCGGTGATTCGAGTCCGAAAAGTGCAAGATACCGGGCCACCCGCGCCTCCAGGGTGGGGGCGGCGATGGCATCGCACAGTTCATCGGGGCGATAGTTCCGGCAGACCTCGGGGCGATTCGCGTAGTCCAGGCAGCGACCCTCGGGTCCCAGGTGCACACAGGGCACCCCCAGGGGCTTGCCCAGGGCGGCGATATCCGGGGCCACGCAGCAGGTGGAGCAGCCCCGGCAGGCTCGGGGTTCGGAGGCCAAAGTCACCATGCCTCCATCCT
Source organism: uncultured Solibacteraceae bacterium (assembly GCA_964589695.1). Lineage (GTDB taxonomy): Bacteria > Acidobacteriota > Holophagae > Holophagales > Holophagaceae > CAZPUI01. The sequence continues at coordinate 480 of CAZPUI010000553.1, forward strand.
AGAGCCTTGGGCCTCCCGAACCCCTGCGGAAGGACCGAGGCCCCCGATCGGGGGCCTCTTCCGGATGGGCCTTGGCGCCGCGGAGCCCGGGGAGCCATCCTTCCGCAGTCCTTGGCCACGTCCTCCGCGCCACCCATGCCGATGAGCTGCTTGTTCCAGGGTTCCTGCAGGATCGTGAAGACTTTGGGACTGATCAAGGCGGGGGCGGCGCTGGCCGATCTTGGTGCTCTTCACACCAAGATAAAGCAGGGGCAGGAGCACGGAGACGGCCTTCTGCTCGAACCATGAAATGCAGAGCGTCGGGCTGGCCGTCCAACCCCGCAACCGGCAGCCAGGACCAACCTACGGAGCTACGTCCACACTGAAGGCGCTGTGCCAACCAAAAACCAGCATCTGCAGACCCGAATTCTGATGCTAGGTGACTTACCTTCTCCGCGCAGACACGGCGTTGGGGCGTATGAAGTCAGCTGGGTGTGCGCTGCAGAACGCGCCTCACTCGATCTCCATGGTGGCGAGCGGCTCAAGGATTTCGGGGTGTTCGATAGAAAAGAGCGTGATGAGGGCTAGGCGCTCGGCGAGCACTTCACGCGTCCTGACACATGCTTTGTCCTTCATGCTGGGGTCAAACTTATCCCCCTTAAATGCATGTATATAACACTGATCACAGATGCGATTAGCCCAACAGTGCACGCACTTTTCCAAGCAATATTCAATATATTTATGGACATACACACCGGTTCGGATCGATTCATCGATTCCAGCATCAACATTGCCCAGGGTGGGCGAATCATGACGCACCCGTTCACACAGTCGGAACGTACCTTCAACATCAACGTAAAGCTTTCGAACACCAGGCATGCAACACCCATTAACTCCCATCACGTGCACAGGCTCATCCGTTATCACCCTTTTGTACAGCGTCGACCAACTGGGCAGAGACCTGTTTGTGAATTTCTCGTTTATCCCGTGCTCCGTGATCATGTGATCTTGTAGTCGGTCTTCCCGGTCGACCACCTCCCATTCGACCGTGCCTTCTGATGGGTAGGTGATGGTCGCTTCAACACCTGCCAACCAGGGGTATTGATCCCATAATTTCAAAATTTCTTTCGGTTTACCGTCGAAATATGGAGGAGCATACACCATGCTGAGGCACACCATACCGGAATTGCCAGCCCTGGCATGGGCCTCCTGGGCCCACTTTAGGCCTTGGATTGCCTGTTCAAAGCTACCATTTCCATTGATATAAAATCTGTTCGCATCATTAATCTCAGCTGGCCCATCCAAACTGATGAGAAGCGAAAAATGCTGTTCTGCCAACCAATTTGCCCGCGCTTCCGTTAGAAGGGTGGCATTGGTGGTCATATGAAAACGAACCTGCCTCCCTTCGGAGACACGCCGCGCATACTCAACGGAAGCCTGCAGTACGGGCCAGTTCAACAGCGGCTCCCCGCCATAGAAACCAATGTCGAGAACATCCTCAGGCTTTAAATTCGGAGTAGACAGATAAAAGTCGATCGCTTTTTTAGCGGTCTCGATACTCATGTGGCGCTGACCGTGGAGTCTTGCCATGTCAGACTTCCCACTATAGAGGCAGTATTTACAACGAAGATTACATGCCTCCGTCATTTCCAGCAGCAGGTATTGCAGTGGCTTGGTCGCGAGGGAATAATAATCAGGTGCTTCAACCCGAATTTTTCGATGGTCTGAAAGCAGAACACGTTCCGATCGGATGCTTTCGAGCACCCTCTCTGCACCTTCCAATAGCAAGGCATGCTCTCGACAGGCTTGGATCGTTTTTTGTTTTCCGTGATTGAATAGATACTCAAGAAAACCGGCTTCAGCCTCGTCTTCACAGGTTAAGAGCTTGTTGGTCCCTGTATCGTAAAACATGTTATAAGGACCACGTCGGAATAAAAACAGGGGCTCGAATCCATCCCAATATTGTTCCAATTCATTGGTAACATTGTTTGAAACCATCATGACCAATTCGAGCCCCACTTAACAAGAATGCAACGCTTGAGTTAAACTATTATTGCCTTCCCTTGCTCAACAAATCACGACTTTCCAACACTCACTGCCCAGCTTTGATTGGCCCCGGAATTATAGGGGTCATAATTTTTTGATACACACCTGCAGCCACAGTAGCCCGTTTTCCCTGGGCCATGCCCTTCGGTGTTGGCACCACCATAGTTGCCAAACCACCCCGTGCTTGAGCAAACGCAGGCAGCACCATTCACCTTGGTCTGCTCGTTAATTCCGAGACGTGGAACACGTTTCATATAGAACCTCCTGGTAAGGAAAAGGGGGCCCCGCCGAATGGCACAAAAGGGGCCTGGGGTGGCGGTGTTTGCGGAAGCCGTCGAGATCTTGCACGATTATGAGCTGACAAAAATGAAATCAGTGAAACTGTACCCCACTCAATAAATGCATGTCAAACATTTCCAAATCTTGAGGGTTTCCATACCGGGCGGACCCCATCGGGAGTAGCCGAATAACAATTGTGCGTTATTTGATTCCTACCCGGCATCCACCACGATCCCCCGAGGCCGGAGCCCTCCTGCGCCCCATCGTCCTCAACCTCCTTCGCCAAGACTCCGCCCCCAAGCGCAGCCTCAAGAATCAACGCATGAAGGCTGCCCTCAGCCCCACCCACCGCCTCGAAACGCTCATGGGTTTTCGGCTGAAGGATGTGAATAAACCACGCGAGGGCCCTGGGGCCTTGGGTCTATCCAAACCCCCTTAAAAGGACGAGGCCCCCGATCGGGGGCCTCGTCCAGATGGGCCTTCGCACTACGGAGGTGGGAGGTCCTACTTCCCGCAGTCCTTCGCCACGTCCGCGGCGCCATCCTTGCCGATGAGCTGCAGGTTGTAGGCTTCCTGCAGGATCTTGAAGACATTGGGGCTGACGAAGGCGGGGGCCGCTGGGCCGATCTTGATGTTCTTCACGCCGAGGTGCAGCAGGGTCAGCAGCACCGCCACGGCCTTCTGCTCGAACCAGGAGATGCAGAGGGTGAGGGGCAGATCGTTCACGCCGCAGCCCGCGGCCTGGGCCAGGCCCGCGGCCACCTGGATGGCGCCATAGGCGTTGTTGCACTGGCCCATGTCCATGAGGCGCGGCAGACCGAGGTGGGTGCCATAGTCATGGCCGAGGATCCGGAACTTGCCACAGCCCAGGGTCAGGATGAAGCTGTCCGCCGGGGCGTTCTTGGCGTAGTCCGTGAAGTAGTTGCGGCCGGGCTCGGCGCCATCGCAGCCGCCGATGACGAAGAAGCGGCTGATCTGGCCAGCCTGCACGGCCCCTAGGATGGCTTCGGCCTTGGACAGGATCACGCTGTGGTGGAAGCCGGTGGAGACGGTGCCATGGTCCCGGGCCTCCAGGGCACCCAGTTGCTGGGCCCGGGCGATCACGGGTCCGAAATCGTCCCCCTTGATGCGGGTGCCGCCGGGCACGGCGGTGACCCGGGTGTGGAAGACCCGGTCCTGGTAGGCGGTGGTGGGTTCCAGGATGCAGTT
>CAZPUI010000554.1:0-3976 GCA_964589695.1 uncultured Solibacteraceae bacterium
CTGGGGACGGAGGTTCGATGGAGCCGCCGCGCCGCGGGAAAGTCCATTCTAGTCAGACTCTCCATGCCCCGAGGGAGGCGCGAGGGGGCTTGTGGAGGAATGGGAAGGGCGTGGAGTGGTTCTGGCACTTTTCGGGCAGAGAGGCTTTTGCGTTTCGCCAGTCAGGTGGGGGTGCCTCCCCTGCAGCGCAAGGCCTGGTGCGCATCAGAAATATGACAAATTCCCCTTGACAAGCAAGCTTTACGTAAAGCAGGCTTGTCACGCTGGAGGGTCCGCCATGGTGCTCACCAAGAACCGCTTGAGGGAGGCTCGGGAAGGGTTGGCCCTGACCCAGGAAAAGCTGGCGGAACGGGCGGGGGTCTCACGGCAGACCATCAATTCCGTGGAGGCCGGGCGCTACGTTCCCTCCCTGGAGCTGGCCCTGACCTTCGCCCGCATCTTTCAATGCACTGTCGAAGACCTGTTTGGCATCGAGGAGGTCTCCCATGCTCGGTAAGCCTGAGTGGTTCACCTACAACACCGTGGGCTGGGGCCTCCAGTCCCGCACCTGGCAGGGCACGGTGTACATCTTCGCCATTGTGCTGACGGTGGTCGGCGCCTTCCTCGCGGTGTATCTTCTGCCGCTGCCCGGGGCCCTCGGCCCCTGGCTCGCCGGGGGCATCACCGCCCTCGCGGTGGGCGATGTGCTCCATATCCTGGGCGGAATGGCCCGGCACCAGGACGAACGGGATCGCCTTCACCAGCTCATCATCGAGCGCAATTGTGCCTTTGCTGGGGTCCTCGGACTCACCACCCTGCTGCTGGTGAAACTCATCGCCTTCCTGCGGGGCGATTTCCGGAGTCTCGAAGGCGCCCTATGGGCCGTTGGCATCCTGGTGTCCATGGGCCTCACCAAGGCGGCATCGACCCTCTACCTGCGGAAGCGGATGCAGCTAAACCCCAAACCGCCGCTTCACCCCCGGGGTGGCGCTGCGGCTGACTTCCAGGTCGAGGCCTTCGCCGACCCGCACCTGGACCCGCTCGCCGGGGAGGGGCTGCAGGGCCAGCACGGATTGGGGCCGGAGCAGGATGTGGCGCTGGATGCGCAGGAATTCGGCCTGGGGGAAGGCGGCCTCCACTTCGCTCAGGCGCCGCCAGAGGGTGCGGTAGCGCTTCCCCTGGACCCAGGCCCACACCAGGTCCTCGGCGGTTTCGAAGTGGCTGGTGCGGCGCAGGTCAAGGAGCACGAAACCCTCCCCGGCCTTGGCGGCGTACCGGGATTCCGGGGGGTCGGGTGGGGAGGGTGGGCTTGGTTCGCCCGGGGGATGGGGTAGCAGGGGGGACTGCCGCACGCCGGTGGCGGATGGGGGGGCCACGGCTCCGGGAGCACCCGTCCCCTGGCGCAGGCGGCGAAGGGTCTGCTGCAGGCGCTCCCGGTTCACGGGCTTCAGCAGGTAGTCCAGGGCCTGGGCATCGAAGGCCCGCAGGGCATGGTCGGCATAGGCGGTGACGAAGACGAGGGGGGGCAGCGGTGGGCCTTCCTGCACTTCCGCCAGGACCTCGAAGGCCGAGGCCCCGGGCATGTGGATGTCCAGGAAGAGGGCCTCCACCTTGGGGCGAGACCGAAGCCAGGCCAGGAGGGACGGACCATCCACCAGTTCCGCCACCACCTCGCACTGGGCTTCTCGCAAAAGCCCCGCCAGGCGCTCCCGGGCCAGGGGTTCATCCTCCGCCACCGCCACCCGCAGGGTCGTTTCGGGGTTCATATCAGCTCCGCCAGGATGGGAAAATGGACTTCCGCCACGGTGTTGGGTGGTTCGTGGGTGAGTTGGAAACCGGCTCCCTGGGGCCAGAAGAGCCGAAGACGAGATTCCAGGTTGGTCAGGCCGAGGCCTTCGGGGTTGCGAGCCTGCAGGGGCTTCCCGGTGTTGGTGACTCGGAGACGCACCCGACCGCCGTCCAGATGGCCCTGAATCCGCAGCTCACCCCCCTCGGGGGCCGGACCCAGGCCGTGCTTCAGGGCATTCTCCACCAGGGGCTGGAGCAGGAAGGGGGGGGCCATGACCGCATCCAAGGCCGGGTCCCAATCCCAGGTCACCCTCAGGCGGGAACCGAAGCGCAGGGCCTCCACCGCAAGGTAGGAGACCACCAGGGCACGCTCCTCGCCCAGGGGCGCCACGGGCTGGTGGCCATGGGCCATGAGGCGCCGGAAGAGCCCCGTGAGGTCTTCCGCCGCGCGCTCGGCCTGCACGGGATCCTTGCGGATGAGGGCCGTGAGGTTGTTCATGGCGTTGAAGAACACGTGGGGGTTGAGCTGACCCTTGAGGTGCACCCACTGGGCCTCCCGGGCCAGACGCTGGAGGCTTTCGCGGTGGGCGCGCAGGGCGGGCAGGAGGCCCACCCCCGCACCGGCCAGGGCGAAGAGCACCAGGGCCAGCAGGAGCAGGCTGGGGTCCAGCACCGCCAGCCCGAAGTGCCAGTGGCTCACCACCCGGCCCAGCACCACCGCCACCCCCCCGCCCAGGGCCGCCCCCAGGCCCCCGTACAGGGCCAGGGGGGCCAGCATCCGGCGGCCCGAGGTGCCCTCGCCCAGGACCCGACCCAGGAGGGACTGAAGGGGGCGGGCCCCCAGGCCCAGGGCCAGCAGGGCGCTGAAGCCCAGGAACCAGGCCGTGGAACGAAGCTGTTCCAGCTCCCTGCGCACCACCGCCTCCAGGGATTGGGGCAGGCCCACCCGCAGGGTGGGATCCAGCGGCAGGACCTGGGCGGCCAGGCGGGCCTGGAGGATCTCGGGACTCAAGCCACTGCGCACCAGCACCTGGAGGGCTCCCAAGGGAGGTTCCCCCAGCAGGATCTCCGGAGCGGCCGGGCGACCCGGCAGGGTCAGATCCTGGACCAGCCCCACCACCACGAGACCGCTCGGGCCGCCCAGGGGCGCGGACAGCTCCAGGGTCCTTCCCACGGGATTCTCCCCGGGAAAGGCCCGACGGGCCGCAGACTCGTTGAGGAGGCAGCCAGGTTCCCCGCGCCGCGGCGCGCGCCCCCGCAGCAGGGGACGCCGTAACGCTTCCAGATAGCCTTCCCCCATGCGGTTGACCCAGACCTGGACCTCCTGGGTGCCCCGACAGACGCGCCGATCGGATCCTGGACTCAGGGGGCTGCCCGAGGCGAAGGTGACCGCCGTGACCTCTCCCTGGGTGCCAAGGTTGGTTTGGAGCGCGGCCTGGAAACTGCGTGCAGCCTCGCCTCCGTACCGTCCCTGGGGCAGGGGCAACCGGAGCACCGCCAGGCCTTGGGGGTCGAAGCCCAGGCGGGTCTGGAGGCTGCCCAGGAGGCCCCGGATGCACAGCCCCGCGAGGCAGAGCAGAAGAACCAGGAGGGAGGCGTGGGCCGCCAGGGCGAACCGGGGGGGCGGGTTCCAGGCCTTGCGCGTTGCCAGACCCCGGAGGGCCAGCATGCCCAGGAGGGCCGTGAGGGCGGAGCCCAGGAGGGCCGGGCTCCGGGGGGCCGCCCCCAGTCCCAGGGAGAGGCCCCAGGCCAGGGGCAGGGCGGCCAAGGGAAGGAGGGTGGGGCGGGAAACCCGACGCGCCGCTCCCAACGCGTAGGGAACGAGGAGGAGGGCCGTGCTGGCCAAGGCCCCCAGCAGCAGCAGGTCCCGGGGGTCCCGCAGGGCCTGGCGCAGGTCCTTGACCACCAGGGTGCCGGGAGTGCCCAGGGTGGCATTGGTCAGCCGACGCTGCTGGAGCAGGGTCTGCAGTTCAGCCTGCAGGTCCGACAGGGAGGTGCCCGGGGATCCGCGCACCAACCACTGGTGCTGGGCGGTGCTGTGGTCCACCCTTTCCCGGATTCGATCCAGGGGAAGCAGGAGGTCCGCCTCACCCATTCCGGGAAGGACGAGGCCCGGAGGGGCGACCCGCTGGACCGTGAAGGTCGGGCATGCGGTGTCCGGGGTGCGGCCCAGGAACTGCGGGGGTGCCCCCAGGCCGTGGGTCCAGAA
>CAZPUI010000555.1:0-2216 GCA_964589695.1 uncultured Solibacteraceae bacterium
CATGGGCGAAGATGATCGCTTCACAGGCGATGACATGCATCTGCACATTGTGAAACTGCGCCGCCTTGGTGTCAGGGACAGGGCGAGGTCGGAGTGCCGCATGTCCCGAATGGCGTTCGCCAGGGCGATCTGGATCCGGGCGCTCTGCCCCGAATGGAGCTGGTCCAGCAGGGCATCGCCCGCCTGGATCTGGCCAATATTCCCCAGCGCCTCGATGACCTCCAGGGCCAGGTCCTCCCGGGGGCTGGTCTCCAGGAAGGCCAGGAGTTCAGGCACCACCTCCACCATGTGGGTGATGCTCGCAATTTGCACACCCAGCCTCACATCCTCGAGGTTGCTGGACGTCAGCATGCCCTGGACGGCCCCTTGCCCTCCCTTTAGCTGTCCCAGGGCCAGCATGGCCTTCTGGGAGATGTCGACGATGGCATCCCGACAGGCCCGACGCAGGAAGTCCAGGAGGGCCTCCTCGCGACGCAACCCCAAGGCTTCGAAGGCAGCGCCTCGCAGGGTCGAGTCATTGGAGGCCAGGATCAGATCCAGACGCTCCTGGTCCTCCGCGGGCACGATCCGGCCGAAGACCCTGGCCAGACCTTCCCGCCCCGTGGCATGGGCGTAGGCTTCGGCCAGCACAGGAAGGACCCGATCTAGCGCCACCACACCGAAGCCCAGCATGTTGCCCAGTCCATCGGCGGCCGTGTCAACGAAGAATCCCAGGCGCCGTTCCCGCTGCTGCAGCCCGGTGTACGATTCGTTCACCAGGGCCGTGAGTTTGGCGGGCTTGCCCTCGGCAGACAACGCATAGGCCTGCAGGAGAAAGGATTCGTAGGCCCCCGCTGCGGCATCGTCCATCTGGCGCAGGGCCTGGACCGCCAGGGGCCCCATGTTGCCCGCTTCGGCCAGGAGCTGCGCCATGGGCTCAGGGGTCAGGTTCCCGAAGGTCAGGTTCAGCCTTCGGAGAAGTTCGGGCAGAGTGCCCGCGGGTTGGGTTCGAATGAATCCCAGGGTCTCTTTCAGCTCACGGTCCCCCAGGATTTCGCGGTGGCATTCCTGGAGGAACATGAGCAGGAACTCCGCGGCTTCCGGCGCGGCCACAACCGTGATCAGGCGCAAGGCATGCCGGGCAATGAGCAGGTCCTCGTGATGCACCACCACCAGAAGCTGAGGCAAGGATTCCGCTGTCACCATGCGACTCAGTTCCGCCGCAGCCTCGTTGGCCACCCGGGTGTTGGCACTGCCCTCCAACAAACGACCCAGATGGTAGGCGAAGGCCTCCTTGGGATCCGATTCCGTAAGCACCTGGGAGAGGATCTCCTGGAAGGCCGCAGCCTGCCGCATGGAATGCAGCTCCCGAAGGGTCCTCAGGGAATTGGGAGCCCGGATGCGGCCCAGGGCGCGGGAGCCGGATTGGAAGACCTCCAGGTCGGTCTCATGGCGCAGACTCTTGGCCAGGAACTCCACCCAGGCGGGGAAGGGATAGTAGAAGGCTGCCTCGGCGATGAGGAGTCGAATGCCCCGGGGGGTGAGGGACTTGACGATGCGAGGCCCCAGTTCCTCCACGCAGTCTTCCTCCATGACGGCCACCAGACGAAAGAATTCCAGAACGTCCGCACGGTCGTTCTCGTCGAAGTGGTCCAAGAGGTTGCGAAGCAAGTCGATGGGCGTATTAGCCATGGAGCGATCAATCCCTTCCAGGTATCGGTGGACGGGTCCCTGGCCATGACCTTTGGACCTTGCACCCCCATCCAGCCAGGAATGCGCCTTCAGCCTAACGACTCTGGCTCAGCACATGCTGGTCGATGAGGTTGACGAGAAAGGGGGTAATGGGGGCAAAGTCCACCCCGAGGAATACGGAACCCCCGACCTTTCCGGCGTGCTTGCCCAGCATATAGACCACGGTGCCCTGCAGGGGAACCAAGGGAAGGTCCTCGTGAAGCAGGTAGATCTGGGGCAGGATGAGCCCCACTTCCACCCCAGGGATTTCCTCCAGATGCACCTGAATGCCGCATCCACACGCGCTGATGTTCATCAACTGGGCCCGCTCCAGCACCTGGCCGTCATGGACCACCCGCACGCGGTAGTCCACTCCGGTATTGAGCCGGGCGTATCGACGGCGGTTGGCTGGGGAATCTTCGTTCATCACTCCCTTCATCGGTTGCCTTCCGAAGGGGGTTGAGATTGGCTCGGGGATTGCCGAGACTCCACACACAAACGGCCCG
>CAZPUI010000555.1:2316-3976 GCA_964589695.1 uncultured Solibacteraceae bacterium
GAGGTCCGGGCCGACTGTGTGCTACGACCTTGGCTGCTTAAGCCAGGGCGTTCACGCTCTCGGAATCCCCTGCGGGGATTGCCGAGACTCCACACACAAACGGCCCGGAGGTCCGGGCCGACTGTGTGCTACGACCTTGGCTGCTTAAGCCAGGGCGTTCACTTTGAGGGTAAGGCGGGATTTGCGGCGGTTGGCGGCGTTCTTGTGGAGGACGCCCTTCCGGCAGGCACGGTCCACCACGCCCATGGTGACGGGGAGCAGGGTGGCGGCTTCGTTCTTGTTGCCAGTGGCCACCACGGCCAGGAACCGCTTCACGGCGGTCTTCATGGCGGAGCGGTTGGCACGGTTGCGAAGCCGGGCCTCGGCATCGCGACGGGCTTTCTTGAGCGCTGACTTATGGTTGGCCATTCAAAAACTCCTGCTTCCTGCGGGAAGCGCGAACGTCCATCCTACCTCAGGGGCCTCGAAAGTCAACGAGGAAGGCTGGCCTGGATCCCTATGTTAGGGCTTCCGGATACGGCGGTCCTCCATCAGACTTGTGGGAGGCGCCATGCCTCCAGATGAAGGACGGCCATGGACCAGGTGAGACAGGCGTTTCGAGAGGCATTGGAGTTGGCCCTGCCCAACCAAGAGATTGGCCTGGACCGCCCAAAGACGTCCGAAATGGGCGATGTGGCCTTCCCCTGCTTCCGCGCAGCCAAGGCCCTGGGACAGAACCCCGCCCAGTTGGCCCTGGAACTGGCGGCCAAGGTCAGCGTCCCTGGCGCTGAAGCCGTGGCCGCCGGCCCCTACCTGAATTTGAAACTCCGACCGGAGGTGCGGGCGTCCATCCTCCTGGAGGCACTCCTCAGGACCCGTGGGTTCGGCAGCGCAGTACCCCACGGTGAAACGGTGCTGGTGGAGTATTCCAGCCCCAACATTGCCAAGCTCTTCACCATCGGCCATCTGCGATCCACCATGATCGGCCACTGCCTGGCCCAGGTGAATGGCTACCTAGGGGCCCAGGTGCGGCGCCTCAACCATCTGGGCGACTGGGGCACCCAGTTCGGCACCCTGTTGGCCGCCTACAAACGCTGGGCCGAAGTGGAGAACCCCCGCCTGGAACAGGACTTCCCATGGGCCGACGAGGTTCCGGCGAAGCGGCGCACCCCCCTCTTCCGGCTGCTCCAGCTCTACGTTCGTTTCCACGCCGAGGAGGAAGGCACCCCTTCCATGAGGGAGGAGGCCCGCGACTGGTTCCGGAAACTCGAGTCCGGAGATGCCGAGGCTCGAAGGCTCTGGACCTGGTTCCGGGAGATCTCCCTGGCGGAATTCCAGGAACTCTACGATCGCCTGGGTGTCCGCTTCGACGCCCTGGACGGTGAGGCCTTCTACGAGGACAAGCTGCCCGCGGCCGTGGAGGCCCTGCGCCAGGCCGGTGTCCTGGAGGCTGGGGACGGCGGGGCCCAGATCGTCCGGTTGGAGGACGTGGGAATCCAGACCCCCTGCATCATGCTCAAGGCCGACGGCACAAGCATTTACGCCACCCGGGACCTGGCGGCGGCCCTCTACCGGAAGGCCACCTACGCCTTCGACCGCTGCCTCTACGTGGTGGGCAGCGACCAGATCCTCCATTTCCAGCAAGTCTTCGGGGTGCTGGCCAAGGTGGATCCTTGGTTCT
>CAZPUI010000556.1:0-3970 GCA_964589695.1 uncultured Solibacteraceae bacterium
GGATGTTCATCCGTCCCACCGGCCCCGGCGATACCCTCCGAACCGCATGCACCCTGCGCGAGACATGTGACCGTTTGAGGTGCAACCCCAGCTAGCGTAGGGAGCCATCCTGCCACCCGGGGGACCGCAAGGTCCCCCGTTTGTTGCGGTGGAAAAACGCCTCCTCCTACGATGCGAGGCCCCGAAGGCATGATGAGCCTTTCCGAGCCCGGGGACTTTCCTTCCTTTTGGGATTGCCTGATGTCCCAGGGCCGGGCACCTTGGCCGGATTTACCCCCCTTCGGATCCGGATCTTTCCACCTGTCGGGGTCAAAGTCCGCACGGTACCTTGGTCCGTAGACTCAACGGCCACCTCGTAGAAGCCCAACCTCAAAGGGGCCTTGGGATCTATTTGCCTTCTTCCATTTCCCAGCCAGGGCGTTCGAAGGGAACACCCTGCCGTCCGAGAGGAGTCTTCAATGCGACGCTTGCAACTCAACCGTGAACTGATTCTCCCCCTGCAGGAAGCTGTCCAGGCCGACATCAAGGGGGGCAATGCCGAGGCGACCACAAAAATGAGCAAGGAAATCTGGGCCTGCGGCAGCTATTACTTCTCCTGCCATTGCACCCGGAACTGCCCGACCCGATTGGTTTGAGCGTCAGGCATTGCGCACCAGGGGACTTCGGTCCCCTGGTTGGTTTCGGCCTTCAGTTCCCCAGCCAGATCAGGTGCCTCAGACCTGGAATCCAGGCGTTGGCGTGGAGGGCGAAGGACAGCAGCATCCCGAGGAGAAAGGCCGCGGCCAGGGGGGTCGGGTTCCGGGGAAGGCGTCGCCAGGTCCAGCCGGCAAGCAGGCCCAGGAACAGGCCCCAGGGCAGGATCAGCACGGGCAGGTAGAGAATGGCAAGGCCCCCAAGGCCCGCCAGGAGAAGTCCCTTGGGCAGGGCAGCCCCCAGGCGCCCCCGGCCCTGCAGGCGGGTGAGGGCCCAGCCGAGCCCGAAGGTCCCCATGGCCAAGGCCCAGGTGGGCTCCGATCCGAAGTCCCACCAGGGTTTGGGCAGGGCCAAGCCCAGAAGCACCAGGGCGAAGGGTGACAGGCTGGGCGCAGGTTTGTCCCCCCCGACCTGGGGCCAGAGGCGATACCCGCGGAGGGCCGAAGCCACCCCCAACCCCAGCAGGGGCAGCGCTGGGTCCAGGTACCCGGACAGCAGCCACAGGCCCATCCACAGGAGATCACCGGCACCCTCGTCCGAATCCTCCTCAAGGAAGGCCAGGGAGAGGAACCCCGCCAAGGCAAAGGCCAGGTTGGGCCCCCAGGCCTTCAGATCCCAAGGCCCCCCCAGGACGCCCCGCAGGAAGACCAGGGTTGCCACCAGGGTCCCCACCCCCGCCAGCCGGGCACCCCAGGGCGCGTGAGGCCCAGGGTTCAGACGGGTGCGGAAAGGCAGGGCCAGGAGCGGCAGGAAGAGGATCCAGGCGGCCCCCCCCTTGGTGCTGAAGCCATACAGGGCCGCCCCATGCACCAGGGTGCCCACCCAAAGGAAGGTCCAGAAGAGGGCCATCACTGCACCACCTCCGGGTAGGTCCGGGAGCTCCGGGGTGGGATGTCCACGGGGAAGTCCAGGGTCCCTGCCTTGAGGCGGCCCCGAAGGTGCAGGTCGCTGGCATTGCGCACCTCGGCGCGCAGGAGCCGCCCCTGGCCATCCAGGGTGTCCAAGCGCTGGATGCGGCCCAGGGTCTGGCTCCACAGGGGCAGGTTGCGCCCCTGCCCCTCGGGATCCGAGGTGTGGCGCACCAGCTTCCCATCCACGAAATCCAGCACCCGATAGCCCTGGTGACGGTGGGGCCAGCGGGTCACGAGCCTTGCCTCCGTGGCCAGGCAGGTGGTGGTGATGAACTTGGGTCCCGGGAAGTCGGGGGTGTCCTCCCGCAGGCGACCGGAGGCATCGAAGACCGCATCCTGGTGCCAGTGGCCCGACAGCACGGCGGTCACCTGGTGCTGCCTGCAGAGTTCCACGAAGCGCCGCTGGAACCCCTTCAGATTGCCCCCGGAGCCATGACCTTCGCCCCTGCCCTCGGTGCCTGCGGGAAAGATGGGGTGGTGGGCCTGGATGAGGATGGTCTTGCCCTGGGCCGCCCTGAGTTGGCGCTCCAGCCAGGCCATCTGGGAAGGGGTGAAGGCATCCCTGCCGTGTTTGCTGTCCAGACTCAGGACGACCATGGCCCCCACGTCCACCGCATGGTTGTTCGTGGATCCGAAGGTCCGCAGCCACAGCGGCCAGTCCTTGCGTTCGTGGTTCCCCGCCACCGCGATCACCGGGGCCCCTGTGGCCTCCAGGCGCCCCTGGAGCCAGCGCACCCAGGCCTCCGTCTCCACATAGACGATGTCCCCGGTGGCCAGGATCAGATCCGGCCCCAGCAGCTGCATCTCCAAGGCGAATTGATCCATGTGGCCCTCGGTCCCCAGGCTGGCCAGGTCCGCAATGTGCACCACCCGCAGGGGGCGGCGGGGGGAAGGAATGGCATGGACGTGGGCCTGGGTCTCCGGCCCCGCCGAGGTCCAGGGCCACAGCCCCTGGACCTCGGCGCGCACCGCCGCGCCCCGCTCCGTGAACACGGGCAGCCCGAAGCGCGGACGCACCAGGACCTCCGGCAGTCCCCAGCCCGCCACCACCAGGGACACCCCGCCCAGGGCATAGGGCAGAAGCCAGGCACGGAGGGCGGTGGGCAGGCCCATCCGCCGAACCACGCCACGGAGCCCAGCCATGGCCTCAGCGCTCCACATCGTGGATCATCAGGAGCACCAGCTCCCCCCGCTTCACGGTGGTGATGGTCATGGCCACGGCGGAGGGGTGGTCCGGATCCCCGGCCTTGAGGGTGGCGGGCACCAGGACCTCGGGCTCGCCGGTGAGGTGGGTGCGGGTCACGGCCTGACGGATGGTGCAGGCGGAACAATGGATCGTCCGGCCACACCCCTCGGGGTTCCGGGCATGCACACAATTGAAGACATCCCCCCCCCGCTTGCCTTCCGGTGGCTCGGACCCCGGAAGCAGGTCCAGGGCCGCCCGGTTACAGGCCGTGGCGATCGCATCCCCATCCACCGCCAGCACGGGTTGGTCCAGGCCCTCCAGGTAGCGCTTCAAGGGTATGGGGGACTTGGCAAGCTGCTCGTTGGCACAGCTTTCACAGATTCCGTGGGTGGTGAAACCTTCCCCTCGGCTGGGGTCCTCTCGTTCACACCACGCGCATTTCCACATGGGACGCCCCTCCGTCTTCCGGTGATCCTAGTCCTTCAGCCTACTTGGCTCCAGCGGCTCCCGAGGATTTGTTGTGGGAGAGCAGGAAGCGACTCCAGGCATGGAACCCCTGGGCCAGTGACTTCATGCGGGCCAGCCGCTCGGGTTCCTCCCCGGCCCGGTCCTTCGGATCCGGTTCCCCCAGGCGGTACAGCGACGCCCGGCCATCGGGCTCCAGGTTCACGTACCAGTCCCGGTCCAGGAAACCCAGGCGGGGCGGGCGGCGGAAGGTGGTGAAGGTGAAGGCCCCGGCCTTGCCTTCCCAGGCGGGATCCAAGGCATCCTTCCCCAGGGTCTGGGTGGTGACGGGATGCCCCAGAAGGCTCATGACCGTGGGCATGATGTCCAACTGACTGGTGACGGTGGAGACCCGCCGGGGCTCCAGCAGGCCCGGCGCATAGATCAGGAAGGGAATGTGGTGGATGGACAGGGCCAGATCCCCGTACCGGGCATCCGTGGAGCCCCTTGGAATGCCGTGGTCCGCCCAAAGCACGAACACGGTGTCCTTAAACCAGGGGGCCCCCTCCACCGCCTCGAAGAACCGCTTCAGGCTGTGGTCCATGAAGCGCAGGGAATTGAACTCCTCGGCCCCCGTGAAACCCGAGCGTTGGAGGGTGGCGGCGTCCACGGACCGCGGCTGGAAGTCCTTCACGTGGGCGGGAACGGTGAAGGGGGGATGGTTGCCACTGGTCTG
>CAZPUI010000557.1:0-3018 GCA_964589695.1 uncultured Solibacteraceae bacterium
ATATGAAGATTCAGCTCGCAGACCGCATTAAAAACCTTCCCCCGTATCTCTTCGCCGAAATCGACCGCCTGAAAGCCGAACAGTTGAAGAAGGGCGTCGACATCATCGACTTAGGCATCGGCGATCAGGATCAACCCACGCCCCGTCACATCATCGAGGCCCTGCAGAAGACGGCGGCGGACGCGGCCAATCACCAGTATCCCAACTATTCCGGCATCATGCGTTTCCGCCAGGCCGCGGCCATGGCCGCCCAGGAGTAGTTGCCCGCCACCCCCAGGGAGCCCCCGAACAGGTTCAGGAGGCGCTGGGCCGTGGCCCTCCCCAGGAGCTGGCTGGCCCCGCCGCTCCCGTAGGGCACCATCATGGCCGCATTGCCATGGGTTGCCCTTACCCGCTGGAATTCCGAGGCCATGAGGTCCAGGGCCTCCTTCCAGGGGATGCGCTGGAAGTGCCCCTCGCCCCGCTTCCCCACCCGCTTCAGGGGATGCAGCAGGCGGTCGGGATGGTCCTGGCGCCCCCGGTAGAGCCGCCCCCGGAGGCAGGGTCGGAGCTGGGGATCCCCAAGGCCATCCCCGGGACGGTCATCCCCCTCGATGCGCCGGATGCGTCCCCCCTCCACCGTCACCTTCAACAGGCAGCGCCCCCCGCAATTGTGGGCGGGGCAGGCGGTGCGCACCACCCGATGGGCTCCGGAGACACCCTGGGGCAGGGCGATGTGGCGATGCCTCGAGGCATGGAAGCACCCTGCCACACCGACCCCCCAGGCCAGGAAGTCCCGTCGGGGCAGGGTCATGGCGCTGGGGGGCCGGGGGTGGGGTGGCACGTTCACTCAGGGAAGGTTCAGACCTTTCCAATCGTAAGGTAGACCAGGGTCTGGTTGAGCAACTGATAGGCAATCTCGCCGAAGGTGATGGGACCCGCCATGCCCTCCGTGACCTTGCCCTCCAGGCTGGAATACAGGTAGTTCAGGATGCAGTTGCAGGAGAAGGATGCGCTGATGTGGGCTGGCAGGGCCCGCTGGAAGGCGGTGACGTAGTCCTCCACGGGGCGGGCCACCTTGTAGTCCATGCCCGTGAAGACGGGGGCGTAGAACAGGACCTTGCCTTCTTCAGCGTTCACGGCCTGGAAGCTGACATTTACCATGACCCCGGAAAAGTCCGCCACCAGGGGCAGTTTGGTGTCCACCCCTTTCGAGGTGAGGTATTCCGCCAGGTTGCGCGCTTCGCCATTCACCCTGCAGGTGGTGGCGGCGAAGCCGGCCTCCTCGAAGGTCAGGGTGTCGCCGTCCCCGGGCTCGAAGAGGTTCACGATGCCGATCTGGGCCTGGTAGCCGGGGGGCAGGGTGCAGTGCATGGCCACGGCCCGGTCCTCGAAGACCTCCCCCGTCTCACCGTTCACCACCTTGGGGCTCACCTTGCCCAGGTCCTCCAGGTGCACCCCGGAGATCCAGCCGATGATGGGCTTCATATACATGCCTTCGAAGTTCGGCGCGTCCTGGGCGTACCTCAGGTGCACCTGGCTGGTGGCGGGGAGGATGAGGAAGGTGAAGCCGTTCTCCGGCGCCTCCGTGCAGAGGGAGGGCAGGGTGGCCACATCGTGGACCACCAGGGCGCACGCCGTCACCTCGGGGGGGACCTGGGTGGCGTAGATAACCTCCCGGGAGGTCAGGCCCCCGGTTTCGGCCATGAAATAGGGAATGGTTCCGCCGATCCATTGCCCCCTGGGCAGGGCGCGCAGAAGGGATTCTTCCGCGGCCAGGAAGAGACGCTGACCCGCAAGGATGGCCTGGGCGGCCTGGGTGGGATCCATCAACATGGCGAAAGCTCCTCAGCCGAAAATGCGGGTGATGTCGTTCTGGAGGATGTTCTCGTAGCGCTGGAAGAAGGCGCGGACCTCTTCCACCGCGGCGTCCACGGCCTGGGGGGATTTGCCCTGGGCCTGGACGGCGCGGACATTGCGCGAAACGCACATGCCCGCGGACACGAGCTGGAAGGCGTGGGTGAGCTCGCCCGTGACGAGCCTTTTCCACGCGGGATGGGACTTGGGGGGCAACATGCAACCTCCTGATGGACTATGGTGTGGGATCCGACGGGAAGGAATGGAACAACCCCACGGCGCAGGTCGGTGGGCAGGGGGGTTCTCTGAACACACAACTTTCCGTCGGCGTCTCGGGTCCATGGCTTGAAAAGGGGCTGGGGGTCCTCCATCCTCCATACATGAAACGGATCCTCTTCCTGGCGGGCATGACCCTTGGTGGATGGTTGGGCAGTTGGCTCGGCTCGCATGTTGGTCTGCTTACGGCAGTTCTGCTGGGTGCCTTGGGGAGCGGCCTGGGGGCCTATGCCGTTCACTGGGGGGCTGATCGGTACCTGGGAGACTGGTAGTGCCACCGCATTCCACCAGCCCGGGTCCACCGGGACATGGCAGGATGGGGGCATCCCGCTGAGAGGCTCCCATGGATACCCCCCGGTTCCAGGTCTACCAACCCTCCGGTTCGCCCAGCGGCGAAACCCGCATCCTCGAAGGGAATGGCCTGACCATGGGCCGGGAGCCCCACCATGGTCTGGTGCTCACCGGGGCCGGAGTGTCCAGGAACCATGCCCAGGGGCGGAGGGTGGCCGAGGGGTGGCTCCTGGAGGACCTCCAGAGCGCCAATGGCACCCTGGTGAACGGGATCCGCATCCAGCAGCACCTCCTGCGGCCGGGGGATTGGATCCAGATCGGGGACTGCACCCTCAAGTTCCTGACCCTCAGTGAGGAGCGACCCGCCGCACCGGCCGGTTCGACCCCCACGGTGCTGGGCATGCCCGTCATGCCACCGCCTCCCCAGGCTCCGGCTTGGAATCCACCCCCTCTGGCCCCCGCTCCCCAGGCCCCTGCCCGGAAACCGCCCCCCCAGGCCCCGGCCCCCCAGGCCCACGTTACACACCCCGCCCCGGCCCCCGCCTGGCATGCACCCCCCCAGGCCCCGCCGCCGGGTCGTCACGAAGCCCAGGGCCAGCACCAGCGCCGGCGCCA
>CAZPUI010000557.1:3028-3966 GCA_964589695.1 uncultured Solibacteraceae bacterium
CCGTTGAGGAACCCCGCCACGCACTTCCCGAATCCGGGCCCCCCGTCCCCCGGCCCCTGCTTGGAATCCGCCCCCCCAGGCCCCGGCTCCCCAGGCCTCCGTTCCACACCCCGCGCCGGCCCCAGCCTGGAATGCACCTCCCCAGGCTCCGCCGCCGGTTCACCAGGCTTATGCGCCACGCCCGGCACCCCAGCCCTTCACCCAGCCCCCTCCGCCCCGGCCCCGGAAGTCCGGAGGGGGGTTTGGGTGGGCCCTGGGCTGTCTGGGAACCCTGGGCCTGATGATCGGGGGGGTGGTGTATTGGTTCCAGAGTCCCTCCACCCCCGACCAGGGGAAGGCACCTGTGCAGGCCCCGAGGGCCGGCAAGGCCCCCTCGGGGGGGCCAACGACCCCATCCACTTTGGCCTCACCCAATTCCCCGGCCCCACCGGAAGCGGCCAGCGCCCCCCTGGACTCCCGGGACCAGGTGCTGGCGGACAAGGTGGCCGAGGCCCTCACCTCCCGACTCCGGGCCGGGGATCTCAAGGGCACGCTGGAGCTGAGCCACCCGGCCATGCGGGAGGAATTCAAGGTGGCCTTCGGGGGCGACCCCGCCCGCATGCAGCGGGCGGCGGCCCTCCTTGCCACCCGGCGACTGAAGGCGGACACGGGCCAGTGGGCGGAGTACGAGGTCACGGAGGGGGGGCGCACCTTCCTCGTGGTGTTTGAACGCCTGGGGCAGGCCTGGCGCCTGCGCAGCCTGTAGGAGGTTCCCATGCGCAGCGCTGCCATCCTCCTTCGCACCCTCCTGGGCCTGGCCGCCTTCCTGGGCCTGGTCCGTTTGGCCCCTGCCTACGACAACGACAACATGCCCCGGACCCGGGCCGCGGGCCCCCATCGCACCATCAACCGCCTGGCCCTGGACAAGTTCATGGCCGGGGCCAAATCCGACCCGATCC
>CAZPUI010000558.1:0-3962 GCA_964589695.1 uncultured Solibacteraceae bacterium
CATCTGGCCCGCCATGCAGCAGCTGCGCGACGAACTGGCCATCATCCGCTGGCGCTCCAACAACGATTTCAAGGCGCCCATGGTGGTTCGCGTGCCCATCGGTGGCTACCTCATGGGCGGTGCCGTCTACCACAGCCAATGCGGGGAGAGCATCTTTGCCCACTCCCACGGCCTGCGCATCGTCTATCCCAGCCGCGCCCTGGACGCCGCTGGGCTCCTGCGCACCGCCATCCGCTGCGAGGATCCCGTCCTCTTCCTGGAGCCCAAGCACCTCTACCGACAGACCCACAACAAGGGCGTGGATCCCGGCGAGGACTTCATGATCCCCTTCGGCAAGGCTCGCACCGTCCGGGAAGGCAAGGACCTCACGGTGGTGACCTACGGAAGCACGGTCTACCGGGCCGTCCAGGCCGCCCGCCAGGCCGAGGCCCAGGGGCTGGACGTGGAAATCCTGGACCTGCGAACCCTGGTGCCCTACGACTGGGAGGCCATCCAGCGCAGCGTGCAGAAGACCCACCGGGTCCTGGTGGCCCACGAGGATACCCAGTCCTTTGGGTTCGGCGCGGAACTGGCCGCCCGCATCGCCGACGAATGTTTCTTCGACCTCGACGCTCCCGTCAAGCGCCTGGGGGCCAAGGATATCTGGGTCCCCTACCACCCCGCCCTGGAGGACGCCACCCTGCCCCAAAGCAGCGATTTCCTGGCGGCCTACCTCAAACTGGCTGCGGTCTGAATATCAATTCCTGAAACAAGATCCAGGTCATACGGAGCGCGTTCAGGTCACCGTGCCGTGGCCAGCAGGGAGAACGTCGCGCCCTGGGGGTCATTGAGAATGGCGAAGGTCCCGATGTTCGGAATGGGCGTGGGAGGGGTCACGGGGGTGGCGCCCAGGGCGATCGCCCGCTCCACGCTCTTCCCACAGTCCTCCACGCCAAAGTAGTGCATCCAGTGGGCGGGGATGCCCTCCCACGCCTCGCCCTCCATGGGCATCATCCCCGCGGCATCCAAGGCCCCCATGGACAGGATCGTGTAGGGCATCCCCAGGTCCGTCCGATCCCGGTGGGTCCACCCCAAAAGACGACTGTAGAAGGCCTTGGAGGCCTCGGTCTTCCGGGTCAGAAGTTCGTTCCAGCAGAGGGTGCCGGGGCGGCGGAACCGACCGGCACCCGCATGGGCGCCGTCCTGCCACAGGGCAAAGGGAGCGCCATCGGGGTCCTTCACCGCCGCCATACGCCCCACGCCCTCCACCTCGAAGGGACCCGCCACAAGTTCCCCGCCTGCGGGTTTGACGCGGCGGGCCGCCGCATCCACATCGGCCACCTTGACATAGCCCGTCCAGTTGGGCTGAACCTGGGCCTCCAGCATCGGTTCCGGCATCTGGTAGCAGCCCCCCACGTCCACGCCTGCGTGGCGGATCAGCAGGTAGCCCCCGCCGGAGGAAGGTACGGCCTCGAAGGTCCACCCAAAGAGGGCGCCGTAGAAGGCCTGGGTGCCTTCCAAGTCCCGAGCAGCCAACTCAGGCCAGCAGAAGTGGCCCACGGGAGCGAAGGTGGTTTCGGACATGGGACCTCCTGAATGCAAAGGATTTGGATGCTGGAGTGGGGGGAACCATCCCAGGGTAGCCTTCAGGGCCAGCAGGGTGGAACAGGACTGTTATCCTGATCCCTTCTTTCTTGGAGTCCCCATGTTCAGTCTCGAAGGGAAGGTTGCCCTTGTCACCGGTGCCAGCCAAGGCATCGGCGCCATCATTGCCTCTGAGCTTGCCAAGGCCGGTGCCACCGTGGTGTGTGCCTCGCTTCCCTCCACCGAAGAAGATCTTGTGAAGGTGGTGGCCTCCATCGCCGAAGCCGGAGGCCAGGCCGACCACGTGGTCCTGGACATGCGGGATGCCGAGAGTATCCGGGTGGCCATCGGCACCGTGGTGGAGCGCCACAAGGGGCTGCACATTCTGGTGAACAATGCCGGCATCACCAAGGACAAGCTCATGATCCAGATGAAGGAGGACGAGTTCGACCTGGTGATGGATGTCAACCTCAAGGGCACCTGGCTGGCGACCCAAGCCGCGGCCAAGCCCATGATGAAGCAGCGCTGGGGTCGCATCATCAATATCGCCAGCGTGGTGGGCCAGATGGGCAATGCCGGTCAGAGCAACTACGCCACCTCCAAGGCAGGCATGATCGGGCTCACCAAGGTGGTGGCACGGGAATTCGCCAGCCGCAACATCACCTGCAACGCCGTAGCCCCGGGCTACATCGCCACCGCCATGACAGACACCCTCAGTCAGGAGGTCAAGGAAGCCTTCAATGCCCAAATTCCCCTGGGACGCATGGGCACGCCCCTGGACATCGCCCACACCGTGGTGTTCCTGGCCTCCGAGGAGGCAGGCTACATCACAGGTGCCACCCTGCCCGTGAACGGCGGAATGCTGATGCCCTAGCCTCATGGACGCCCTGGGACCTCGCATCCTTCGTGGCCTCCGGGGGCTTCGCCCCCGGTGGGCCTGGGTTCTGTTGGCCCTGGGTCTGGTCTGGCTGGTCACCCCACTCTCCTGTGATACCAGCGTGACCGGCTGCGGGGCGGTCCTGCTGGCCTGGTGCTTCTGGGTGGCCACCCTGGTCCTGGGCTTCCTGGGACTGCGCTGGATGTGGCGAAGGGTGCTCTTCCGGGTCTCCCGTCGGCTCTGGCTCATCCTCAGCCTGGTGTCCATTCTCCCAGCCTTGGCCATGACCATCCTGGTGGTGTCCCTGGGCTGGATGACCCTGGGGGGCCAGGCCAGCCGCCTCATCCTGGGGGAGATCAAGACCCTCCAGTCCGCACTGAAGCTGGCCTCCGAAGAGCCCCGGGATATGGCTGCGCTGCGGAGCCTGCGGTCCTTCGGGCGCCCCCAGGCCCTCATGGCCACCGAGCTTCCAAAAGGCATCACCAGTGGCTTCCAGGGGTTCGTCTATGACCTCAACCCCGATGGGACCGACCTGGAGGTCACCCTCCGGGCCGTCAGCACCACCGAGCATGGGTACCGCATCCTCATCCTGCCCCTGGATCGGATCCAGGAACGGGGCCAGGCCCTTTGGGGCGGCCGAACCCACTACCGTTTGGAATTCAAGGGCCGAAAAAAGCTGGATCGCAACCTGCCCACCAGTGATGCCGGCGTGCGTGAGAGGACTTGGAGTTTTGGCCCCAAGCTGGAGGGTTCTGGTCTTATGAGCCCCTTCCGTCTGCCGGACCTGGAGCTGGAGGTGGTGGAGTGGTCCACGGGACAGCGCTACCCCATGAGGGCTATTCCCGAGACCAGCCTGGGGGAGCTGTTCAGGGGCTATACCCTCGGAGAGGGTCTCAAGGGCGTGGCCTCGGACAAGAACATCCTGCAGCTCATCCCCGTGGCGGCCCTGCTCCTCCTGTTGTGCTTGGTGCAGCTCTCCGCCCTCATCCTGGGTTTCATCCTCACCAGCAACCTGGGGCAGTCCATCCATGGCCTCTATTTGGGCGTCCAGCGTCTTGCCAAGGGGGATTTCCGGGCCAGGGTGCGTCCCCAGGGCCATGACCAGGTGGCCCAGCTCGCCGTGGCCTTCAATGCCCTGGGCACCCAGCTCCACAGGGCCGAGGAGGAGCGGAGCGAACGCCTGCGCCTGGAGGAGGAACTGCGGGTGGCCCGGGAAGTCCAGATGCGTCTGCTCCCAGACCTCAGCCACATGAGTCCCGCCATCCGCGCCACCATCCTCCCGGCCCGGGAGGTGGCGGGAGACTACTTCGATGTGCTCAAGATCGGGGAGAACCGCTTCGCCTTCCTCATCGCCGATGTGAGTGGCAAGGGCACCAGTGCTGCCTTCTATGCCGCGGAGACCAAGGGCATCCTGGCCGCCCTGGACAAGGTGGCCCTGGATCCCCGGGAAGTGATGGCGCAGATGAACACCATCTGGTGCCGCAACAACCCACGCCGCCTGTTCATGACCGCCATCTACGGC
>CAZPUI010000559.1:0-3962 GCA_964589695.1 uncultured Solibacteraceae bacterium
GGTGCCCACCCCGTCCATGCTGGCCACGAGGACAGGCTTGGTCTCGGGAAACTGGGCACTGAAGAGGCCTCCGAAGAGGCCGATGTCGCTCCGCACGCCGGGGGTCCGGGTCCCCTTCACCAGGGGTTTGATGCGACGCAGCGCCTCGTCCTGACGGTTGATGTCCACGCCGGCGGATGCGTAGGTGATCTGGTTCGGGTCCATGGTGCCTCCCGGTTCGATTCTCCCACATTGGCGCAGTGCTCAGGCTCCGCTTTACCTCGGTCCCTGCCCCATGATGGAGGTGGAGGCCTGGATGGAAGCCGAGGAGACCCTGCGCGACCTGTTCCTGCTGGAGCCCGGCCTGGTGTTCCTGAACCACGGCTCCTTCGGGGCCTGCCCCCGGGAGGTCTTTACCGTCTACCAGGCCTGGCAGCTGGAACTGGAGCGGAATCCCGTGGCCTTCCTGGGGCGGAGGTCCGCCCAGTTGCTGGCGGATTCCCGGAGGGCCCTGGCGAACCACCTTGGGGCCCGGATGGAGGACCTGGTGTACGTGACCAACGCCACCTCGGCCGTGAATGCCGTGGCCCGCTCCCTGGACCTGGGGCCGGGGGACGAGGTGTTGACCACGGATCACGAGTACGGGGCCTG
The DNA here is from genome assembly GCA_964589695.1 of uncultured Solibacteraceae bacterium. Lineage (GTDB taxonomy): Bacteria > Acidobacteriota > Holophagae > Holophagales > Holophagaceae > CAZPUI01. Next base: position 631 of record CAZPUI010000559.1, read on the forward strand.
CGTGGCCACCTGGGAGCTGGCCTGTCGACACACCGGGGCCCGTCTGGTGAAGGTGCCCATTCCCCTCCCCTTCGAGCCCTCCACCTTCACCCAGCGACTCGTGGCGGCCATGACCCCACGCACCCGGGTGCTCTTCCTCAGCCACATCACCTCCACCACCGCCCTGGTTTTTCCCTTGGCGGAAGTTCTGGGGGAAGCCCGGCGCCGGGGCATCCTGAGCCTGGTGGATGGTGCCCATGCTCCGGGGCAGATTCCCTTGGACCTGGACGCCCTGGGGGCGGATTTCACCACGGGGAACTGCCACAAGTGGCTCTGTGCGCCCAAGGGAGCGGCCTTCCTCCATGTCCGGCCCGAGCACCACGGGCGCATCGATGCGCCCGTGGTGAGCTGGGGCTACTGCGAAAGCGTCACCGGCTACTCGGGGTTCGAGGCTTACACGGGAAACCTGCCCTTGGAGCGTCGCCACCAGTGGCAGGGGACCCGGGACCTGGCGGCCTTCCTGGCCGTGCCCGAGGCCCTGGCATTCCTCCAGCGCCACCAATGGGATCGGGTCCGGGAACGCTGCCATGCCTTGGCCCTGGAGACCCGAGACCGCATTCTGGAACACCATGGAATGGCCCCCGTGGCGCCGGATGAAGCCATCGGTCAGATGGTGGCGGTGCCCCTTCCCCCCTGCGACCCTGGGGCGCTCCAGGCCGCCCTCTTCGACCGCTTCCGGATCGAGGTGCCCCTCACCACCCATGGTCCACAGGTCTTCGTGAGGGTGTCCTTCCAGGGCTACAACACCCGGGCGGATGCCGATGCACTGGTGGCTGCCCTCGCCCACCTGCTTCCCCCGGGAACCTCCCGATGAGGCGCTGGGTGCTGTCCTCGCTCCCCATCCTGCTGGCGGGCTTCATTACCTATTTCAGCCACCAGTCCCGGCTGCCCTGGGATGTGGCCCTGCCTCATCCGCTGGACAAGGTGGTCCACGCCTCCGCCTTCACCGCCCTGGGGCTCTTCCTGGGGCTGGGCTTCGGGCAAGGGAAAGGGTGGCGCTTCTGGCTGATGCTCTTGGGGGTGGCGGGTCTCTTTGGGATGGCGGACGAGATCCACCAGCGCTTCGTGCCGGGTCGCGCCTGCGAATTTGCAGACTGGGTGGCCGATGTCCTGGGTGCAGCCCTTGGGCTGGCCCTCGGATGGGTCCTTGACCGGCTGTGCACGCGTCGGGATGCTGTGTCCTGAACCCCCTCCAGCCCCAGGAGTCGCCATGAGCATCGATATTCCCCGCGCGGCTGCGGCCATCCAGGCGTTGCTGGCCAGCTTCGGCCAGGACCCTGGGAGCCCTGAACTGCGGGACACCCCCCAGCGGGTCGCGGACTTCTGGGCCGAGCGCCTCGCGGGCTACGGGGAGGATCCCGCCACGGAGTTGGTGGCACTTCCGGGTGAGCTGGCACCCTGCCCGGTGATCCTGGAAAGGGTGCCCTTCGTGAGCACCTGCGAGCACCATCTGGCGCCCTTCGCGGGCTTCGCCACCGTGGGCTACCTGCCGGGCCCGGGGGGCACCGTGGGGCTTTCCAAGCTGGTGCGATTGGTGCAAATCTACGCCCATCGGCTCCAGGTGCAGGAGCGCATGACCCAGCAGATCTTCCAGGCGCTCGAGGCCTGTCTTCGACCCCAGGCCTGGGGGGTGAGGCTGGTGGCAGAACACACCTGCATGAGTCATCGGGGGGTCAAGGCGCCTGGAGTACCGGTGTCAACCTTCCTGCTTGGGGGCCATTGGGTTCAGTCCCCCCCCCAGGCCTTCCTGGGCTGAGGTTCCCATGGCCAAGGTCTATTTCCGCTACGCCGCCATGAATGCCGGCAAGAGCACCCAGCTCCTTCAGGTCCGGCACAACTACCACGAACGCCATCAGCGCACGCTCCTCCTCAAACCCCACCTGGACAATCGGGAAGGGGAGGGGGTCATCCGCCCCCGCATCGGGGGCCTGGAGGTGGCCGTGGATGCCTTGGTCCATCCGGATACGGACCTGCGGGCCCTGGTGGAGGCCGACCTCCAGCGCCAGGGCCGACTGGACTGCGTCCTCGTGGACGAAGCGCAGTTCCTGACCGAAACCCAGATCCGGTCGCTCTGCGATGTGGCGGATTTCCTGGGCATCCCCGTCATGTGCTATGGCCTGCGGGCGGACTTCAGGGGTGAGCTCTTCCCCGGCAGCGGCGCCCTCATGGCCCTGGCGGACGACATCGAGGAATTGAAGACCATCTGCTGGTGCGGGAAGAAGGCCACCATCAACGCCAGGATCCTGGACGGGCATGTCCAGCGGGAAGGTCCCCAGGTGCTCATTGGGGGCAACGAGACCTACACCGCCCTCTGCCGGAGGCACTGGAGGCTGGACGAGCCCCTGCCACCCGGGGTCTAAGTCGCGTTAAAACCACGTCACCCTTGATCAACTGACCCGGCACCAGGGGGCGCAGCAGGATGGAGTGAACGGCACCGTCAAGTGCGGCGTTTCTAAACGTTCAGGATGCTGGCAACCTCGCGGCGCAGGTCCTGGATGCCCGTGCCTTTGGCGGCGCTGGCCCAGGCGATGTCATTAGGCTGAAGGCCCAGGAGCTTGGCCACATCCCGGCGCTGGGCGAGGGAACGACTGGGCTTCACCTTGTCGGCCTTGGTGCAAACGATGCGGTAGGGGAGGTCCGTGGTGCGAAGCCAGTCGATCATCTGGTGGTCCAGCCGCGTGGGACCGACCTCCGCATCCACAAGGACGAAGACCATCCGCAGGCTGGGGCGCCCCAGGAGGTAACCCTCGATCATCTCGCTCCAGCCTTCGGTCTCGGACTTCGGGCCCGACGCGTAGCCGTAGCCCGGAAGGTCCACGATCCAGCGGTCGGGGCCCGTGAGGAAGACATTGATCAGGCGGGTGCGGCCAGGGGTTTTCGAGGTGCGGGCCAGGCTGGACTGGTTCACCAGGGCATTCAGGAGGGAGCTCTTCCCCACATTGGAGCGGCCCACGAAGGCCACTTCGGCATGGCAGGTGCCCAACTGCTGGGCCTTGCTGGCGGAGACATGGAAGCGGGCGTCGGACAGGGGTTGGGCCATGCTCCCATTGTACGGGGGATAGAATGGAGGCCATGATTATTCGCTTCGGTCTCACCCCATTGGTTGCGGGAGCACTTGCCACCCTTGGCGCCCAGGAGGTTCCCGCTTCCATGGCCCTGGAGGCCGTGACCTGGCAGGCCCTGGCCGCGGACCCACGGTCACCCAGGGTGGACGCCGACCCCCTGTTCCAGAATCCTGCGGAACGCAGGGGGCTGGTGGAGGCCATCGACCAGAGCCTGCGCTACCTGGAGAG
>CAZPUI010000560.1:0-3958 GCA_964589695.1 uncultured Solibacteraceae bacterium
GAAACGCCTCCGGGAGAGCCCAACCGCGAAATGGGCATCCACCGCCAGGGCATAGGTGACCCCTTGGAAATGGGCCAGGCGGTGGGATTCGCCCAGGGTTCCATCCAGGTGGGGCGGCAGCTCCAGGCGATGGGTGCGGCCATTGGCCTCGGTGAAGCACAGGTTCCGGATGGGGCCAAAGGCTTCCTGGGCAGGCCGCTGGAACATGGGCGACACCAGGGTGGTGCCTTCGTAGTGGGCCCCCTGGGCCATGAGCAGCACGGAGGATAAGGCCAGGATCAGTTTGCGCATCTCACACCCACCGGAAGCGGGCGCGGAAGCCCTGGTCGAAGCGCTCCAGCACCAGGTCCGTGGGTCGGCGCAGCCGGGCCCGAAGGTTGGCCAGGGCCCGCCCCGTGCCGGGCTTCCCCTGGGCCGTGCCGTCTCCCGAGTCCTCCACGGTGATGCGCAGCCCCGCCCCCTCGGCCTCCGCCCGCAGGGTCACGGTGCCCCCTTCCACCCGGGGGGCGATGGCGTGGCGGATGGCGTTCTCCACCAGGGTCTGGAGGCCCAGCACGGGGATCTCCCGATCCAGAAGTTCCTCGGGCACCTCGATGCGCACCCCCAGGCGGTCCCCCAGGCGCCGTCGCTCCAGGGCCAGCATGTCCTCCACCAGGGCCAGTTCCTCCCGCAGGGGCACCGTGGGCCGGTCCGTCACCCGGAGCACCTGTTCGAAGAGGCTGGACAGGCGCTGGGTGGTGTCCAGGGCCCCCTTGGGATCGTCCTCGATCTGGGCCTCCAGGGTGTTCAGGGTGTTGAAGAGGAAGTGGGGGGAGAGCCGGGCCCGCAGGGCCCCCTCCCGGGCCTCCGCCAGGAGCATCCGGCCCTCCAGCACCAGGAGGGCGGGCTCCACCAGAAGGAAGGCCAGGGCCGCCAGGAGGCTGAGCCAGCCCGCCAGGATCGAAGGGTCCACCAGGGGGTGGACCAGCCAGCCCCCCCATACGGCCAGGGGGCCACGGGCGAATCCCATGGGCACCATCAGGTACCGGAGCAGGGACTCGAGCCCCAGGACCGTGGGCACAAAGGCCCCCAGGGGCACCAGGACCGCCAGGAGCCCGGGGCCCACGCGGGTCGCCAGCTCCCGGCGCAACCGCCCCACGGCCCACCAGATCAGGGCAAAGGCGAGGGCGGCCCCCACCATGCCCAGCACGGCCCGAGCGGCCGTGGGCCAGTGGGCCGGATTCCGGGGGTCGAAGCCCAGGGCCTGGGCGGCCTGGAGGACGGAAGCATCCAGCTCCGCCGCCATGTCCACGGGGTGGAAGCGGAAGGCCCAGGGGCGCAGGAACAGAAGCAGCACCCCGACCCGCAGGGCCAGGGAGGCCCAGGGACTCCGGTCCCAGGCCAGCAAGGTTCGCAGGGGATGGAATGAAGCCCGTCGCATGGTGCCTCCCAGGACCAGCCTAGGGGCTGGAGGGTCTCGGGGAAGCCAGGGATGTACCGGCGTTGGAAAGGACTTCACCAGCGTCGGAGGAGGCTGTGCGAATGTCGACACCGGAATGTGCCCGGTCGCCCACGGCGCGGCATCCGGCCGCAACCAAGAGGTTTTTCAACACGGAGAACACCCAGAAGGCGCGGAGGACACGGACAAACGAGTCAAGTCATTCGCGGAACCCGGCTTCCCGGCCTGGTTCCATCAGGGGCACAGCCGGCGTTGGGCTGGAGTTACAGACGTGTTCCGTGGGAGTCGATGGATGACGTGACCCTCCCTTCAGCAAGGCTCCGAGATGCCCCACGCTCCTTCCACAGGAATCCCACCATGCGGATGGCTCCATACGTTTCACTGTTCATGCTTGTGGCCCTGGCGGCCCTTAGCGCGTCCTGCGTGGGTGCAAGGATGAGCGGCCCCGACCTCGTGGTTTCCCCCCAGAGTGTGCTTGCCGGGGACCCCATCCAGATCCGGGTGCTCGGTCTGCACCCTGGTCAGTCGGCGGTGCTGGGCGTGTCCGGCGTGGATCAATACGGACAGACCTGGCAATCCTCGGCCACCTATGGAGCCGATCGCCAGGGCCACATTGACGTGGCGACCCAGGCCCCCAGCTCGGGGTCCTATGTCGGTGTGAGCCCCGCGGGACTGTTCTGGTCCATGGCCCCGGACGCCACGGCCAAGCAGGTCACCCCCATGGTCAGCCTCAGGGACATGGCCGTTTCCCTCAACGTCGACAACCACGTGGTAGAAACGCGCCGGGTCGAGCTGAAGGATGAACGCGACCTCCAGATCGAGCGGTTGGATGGCGAGGTGAAAGGCTACTTCTGCACGCCCAAGGATATCGCCCAGCGACGGCCGGCCCTCGTCGTGGTGGGCGGAAGCGAGGGCGGTTCCATGAAGTGGCTGGCGGCCAACCTGGCCTCCCGCCTTCGCCATCCCGTGCTGGCCCTGCAGTACTTCAACCTGCAGTCCAATCCCCCGACCTTCCTGGAAAACATTCCCATTGAAACCATGCAGCGGGCCTTTGCCTGGCTCAACGCCCAACCGACGGTCCAGGCGGATGCCTTCGTGCTCTATGGCGTGTCCCGAGGCAGCGAGCTGGTGTTCCTGAGCGCGGCCCTGTTCCCCGATCAGGTGAAGGGGGTGGTGGGCAACGTGCCCAGCGCCTACGTCTGGCAGGGCCTGGGGCCTTCCCAAGGCTCCGCCTGGTCCTGGCAGGGAAAACCGCTGCCCTTCATCCCGGTCACCATGGACGCTGGGCTGTACCAGGAGTACCTTGCAGCCCAGCACTCCGGGGAGCCTTTCGCGTTCACCAAGGTGCACCGGCATTCCCTTGCGGTGGCCACCCAGGCTCAACTCCAGGAGGCTCGAATCCCCCTTGAAAGGGCGAAGGCCGCGATCCTGCTCATCAGCAGCGAGGCCGATGGGGTCTGGATGTCCTCGGTCATGGCCGGCACGGTGGCCGATCATTTGAGGGCCCAGGGCTACGCCCATGGCGTCACCCATCTGTCATGGCCCGCCTCGGGCCACATCATCGTCCATGGCTATCAGCCCACCACCGTGCGCAAAATGCGGGTTCAAGAGGTCTGGATGGACCTCGGTGGCACCGCTGCAGGAACCGCCCAGGCCTCCGATGAATCCTGGTACGCGCTGATGGGGTTCTTCAGGAGCGTGCTCGCCAGGCTGTGAGTCCGATGCGGGTGCCGCCCTTCGGAAGGGTGGGTGAAGGGTGTGGGGAATGCGTACCTTCCCCTTGCCCTTTCGCCCTTTTTTCGCCACGCTGCAGGCATGGCCTGCGCCCCGGACCCCCCGTACCGCCCTTGTGTCGGGGCCAGGAAGGCCCGCGTACGACGACCCTTCAGCCCCTTGCTTTCGCCCGCAGATTCGAAGTGGAAGGCCCTGGCGACCTTGGTCTTTGCAAGGGTTGAAACACGGCAAGCACGGAGTCTCCGTGTTGAATTTTTGATTCCTGTCGAAAGCCCCGCTGCGGGTCATCAGGGTCCTTCCAGTTCCGTAGTGCCAAGCCCCCAGGCATGGGGAGGGGTGCCTTGAGCCCTGCCCAGGATCCCACCGCCGAGATCCTGGCCGATGAAGCCAGCACGCCTGTACGGGACGGGACCTGGCAGGGGCGCCGCATCGCCCACCTGGACATGGACGCCTTCTATGCCTCGGTGGAGCTGCTGAAATACCCCGAACTGCGGGGCCAGGCGGTGGTGGTGGGAGGCCGGCGGGCCCGTGGGGAGGAGCCGCGCACCTTCCCCCGGCTGCGCACCTACGCCGGCCGCGGGGTGGTGACCACCGCCACCTACGAGGCCCGGGCCCTGGGGGTCCATTCGGGCATGGGGCTCATGAAGGCCGCCGCACTGGCCCCGGAGGCCCTCCCCCCGCCCGGGGACCTCGAGGCCCACGGCAGCATCCCCCGGACCTTCCCGGCGGCGGTTGCCGAGCTAGCACCTGGGCGGGAAGACCGCGGCAGCGGCCACACGCTGCCGC
>CAZPUI010000561.1:0-3936 GCA_964589695.1 uncultured Solibacteraceae bacterium
GGAGATGGCCACGCATGCGTGCCGTCTCTGGATCCTGGTTCAAAGCGCCTTGAGCATCCCAAAACGGTCCTCGGTACAAAAGCCGATGCCCCGACACGCGGGGCACCGGCACGGTGGGTCCTGGGAAGTCCTATTGGCCGCGCTTGTGCTCTTCGACGATGCGATAGATGCGTTCCTTGGCGCGCAGCTTGGCTTTCTTCAGTTCCACTTCCTCGATGCTCTCCTTGGACGAGAGCCGAAGCTTGTTCCTCAGGATCGACAGTCGCTCGTCGGCGGCCTTGTGTTCCTCCATCAGTCTTCGGAATTCGTGGTGGTCCCGCATCAGGTGCTCCTGAACGTCGGGTAGGAGAAAGTCCATGCATCCTCCGGAGATGTGCCCTTGGGGGGCGGGTGTCACTGAACCAGCCCAAAGAGTACTCCCCCCTTGCCAAACGTCAAGCCAAGGGCGTTGTGTCATGCTTCGTGCATGCTCCTCCAGCTCGAAGACCTGAGCCTTGCTGGGCCCGATGGACGCCTGCTCCTGGAGGGCCTCAGCCTGTCGGTGGGCGTCCAGGAAAGGGTGGGTCTCACGGGTCCCTCGGGGGCCGGCAAGAGCTTGCTCCTGCGGGCCCTGGTGGACGCCCTTCCCGAGGGACTCCAGATCCTTGATTGCTCAATAAGCACCCGAAGGCCCCCGCCCGACCTCCTGCGCGACGTGGGTTGGGTGCCCCAGGATCCAGGCCAGGCCCTCCCCCCCTTCCTGCGCATCCGGGAACTGCTCACCTTCCTACCCCGAGCCCTGGGCACCCCGGCGAAGGACGCCTTGTCCAGGATGCGACCCGTGCTGATGCGGCTTCGGCTCCCTGTGGAGGATGGCTTCCTGGATCGTTTCCCACGGCACCTCAGCGGCGGCCAACGTCAGCGGGTGGCCTTGGCCCAGGCCCTCAGCACGGACCCCCGATTCCTGCTCCTGGACGAACCCACCGCCCACCTGGACACCACGGTCCAGGCGGACTGGATGGCCCTCCTCCAGGACCTGCACCGGGACAGAGGCCTGGGCTGGCTCTGGGTCACCCATGACCTGGGCCTGGCGGCCCACATGACGGATCGGCTCCTGGTGCTTTCGGAGGGGCGCCTCGTGGAAGACGGGCCCACGGCCCATCTTCTGTCCCATCCCAGACACCCGGCCACCGCCAGGCTCCTGGCCGCGCATCGCGAATCCCATGCAACCGGGATTGCGTGCGATTCGCCATGGTACGCCATGCAGGGCAAAACGCCCCTCGGGCCTGAAATGGAGCCGGTCAAGTCAAGGATGGCTTTGCATCAAGCCTGAGCGGCGCGGTTCCGCCCTTCCTCCTTGGCCCGATAGAGCTGCCGATCCGCGGCCTGCTGAAGGGCTTCGGGCCGATCGCCCTGGGTGGGGGTCCAGGTGGCCAGCCCCAGGCTGACGGTGACATGGTCCGCCGCGGTGGAGCGCGCGTGGGGACGCTTCAGCGCGCGCACCCCCTCCAGTAAACGTTCAACCACCTGGGTCGCACCCGCCCCCTCGGTATCGGGCATGACCACCACGAATTCCTCCCCACCGTAGCGGGCCACCAGATCCGTGACCCGCAGGACACCTCGCTGCAGGGCCTGGGCCACATCCCTGAGGCAGGCATCCCCTTCCAGGTGACCATAGGTGTCGTTGTAGGTCTTGAAATGGTCGATGTCGATCATGGCCAGGCTCAGGGGGCGCTGCTGTCGCAGGGCCCGGCGCCATTCCTGGTCGAAGTAGTCCTCGAAGCGACGCCGGTTGGGAATGCCCGTCAAGCCATCCACGTAGGACATCTCCCGAAGGGTGTCCCGATACTGTTTCAATTCCATGTGGATCTTGACCCGGGCCTTCACGATGGCAGGGCTGATGGGCTTGTGGATGTAATCGATGGCCCCCAGGGAGAGACCGATGGCCTCATCCTGCTCCTGGCTCATGCCCGACAGGAAGAGCACGGGAATGTCCCGGGTCCTGTCGTCGGCCTTCAGGCGGGTGCAGACCTCCAATCCGTCCAGGCCAGGCATCACCACATCCAGCAGGATGAGGTCGGGCTGGTAGGTTTCCAGGCGTTCCAGGGCCATCTCGCCGCTGGAGGCGGTGGTGATGTCGTACTCCTCGCCCAGCACCTTGCTGAGGATCGCCAGCACCGTCCGACTGTCGTCCACCAGGAGCAGGCGTCCCCTGCGGCGCAGGGTCTCGGCCGCCCTGGGAGGTTCCGGTGGGGGCAAGGCCTGGGCGGGCTGTGGCGTCGGTGCGGCGGAGGTCAAGCGGGGTGGCTCCGCCGTGGGCTGCTCCACCCAGGCCTCCATGGGCAGGGCCAGGAAGAAGGTGGTGCCCTCGGCCTCCGAGGTGGAGAAACCCACCTGGCCCCCCAGGTAGCGTTCCCCGAAGATCTTCATGCTGTAGGTGCCGAGCCCACGCCCCTTGAGGGCCTTTGTGCTGAAGGAGCGCTGGAAGATTCGGTCCTGGACATGGGTGGGCATATGGCCGGGATTGTGCACCTCGACGGTGGGCCTGCCCCCCCGTTGGGAAAAGGACAGCCGCACCCCCTTGCCTTTGGGACAGGCTTCGAGACCGTTCTTCACCATGTTCACCAGTACCCGAGACAGGAGCACCGGATCGGTCTGGAGCATGGCCTCGGGGGCGGGCTCGATGGTGAACTCCCGCTCCAGGGCCACCTCGTGGTGGAGGAAGACCTTGGCCAGATCCTTGAGCATGTCGTCGGGTCGCACTGGCTTCGGATCCACCGTCAGGTCTCCCTGTTCGGCGCTCATGAGGAGGCGTTGGCTGAGGATCTCCTGGGCGAGCTGGCCGCTCAGATCCAGGATCTGGGCAGACAACTCGTCCCGGTGTTCGGGGGTGAGGGTCATCAGGTGGGAGGCTCCCTGGAGGCCCCCCACGAGGTTCAGCACATCGTGGAAGAAGACCGATTCCAAGGCCTCCTTCCGCTTGGAGGCACTGATGTCCTGGAGCAGGAACACGGTGAGGTCCTGGCCCTCCAGGTGCACCGGGGTCGAGCGAACCTTGAATTCCCCGGCCACCACCTTTTCCCCCTGGGCCATGGACAGAAGGCATTCCCGAGTGTCCGGAATCCCCTCGGACTGGGAGGCCAGGATGGAGAGCACGGCCCCACAGTGGGCGCAGTTGGGACCTGTACCGCAGCCCCCGGGACCATCCTTGGCGTGGATGCACCCCACGGCCTCCCCCGGTCGCTTCAACAGCAGGTGGCCCTTGGATTCGGGGTCCAGAAGCAGCTCCAGCTCCCGGTTGGCCGCCAGGATCTGGCGATGCGAATCAAGGATCACCACATAACCCGCCACGCTCTCCAGAATGGCCTGGGCCACGGGGTTGCGGAGCAGCTCTTCCGCCAGGCCCCTCAGGAACCCAGGGTCGCCGCGCTCGGCAGGTGCAAAGAGGGTCGAGAGGTCTGGCAAGGATTGGGTCATGGACACACCGTCGGGGAGGAGCGTTGGCACCCCAGCCTATCGGCATGATTTCCGAAGAGGTAAGCCTCGCGCCGCTTCGTGGCCGGGAGCCCCCATCCACAGTAGAATGGCCAAGTCTGCCGTGAATGCACACTTTTCGCTTCCCCAAGGGTCCCATGCACGTACAAGAACTCATCCTCCGCTTGCAACGCTACTGGGCCGACCAGGGATGCCTCGTCGGGCAACCGTACGACACGGAGAAGGGTGCGGGCACCATGAACCCCCTGACCTTCTTCGGGGCCCTGGGGCCCAAGCCCTGGAATGTGGGCTACGTGGAACCCAGTCGACGCCCCGGGGATGGGCGTTACGGCGAGAACCCCTTCCGGGTCTACAAGCACCTCCAGTTCCAGGTGATCCTCAAGCCCAGCCCCGCCGCGGTCCAGGCCATGTACATCGCCAGCCTGGAAGCCATGGGCATCGCACTGTCCAACCCGCGACTGG
>CAZPUI010000562.1:0-3928 GCA_964589695.1 uncultured Solibacteraceae bacterium
CGAGCTGGCGCACCACCGGCAGGCAGGTCCCATGCACGTTCACCGGATCATCCGGGGTGTCCGCCACGATGCAATCCTCGATCTTCACGAGGCCCGAGACCCCGGAGAAGTGGTAGGCATCGTCCTTGGGGCCCACAAAATGGCCCTCGGGCGCATGGACATGGGCCCGGACCAGGGTAATATCCCTGACCTGCTGGAACAGGTAGCCCAGCCCGCAGTTGCCCACCATGGTGAGGTCCCGGAAGGTCAGGCCGGAGCCACCTTCACCGAAGATGCCCGCGTGGCTGCGTTCATGGTGCCGCAGGGCCAGGACCCGGTCCGTGCCGGGGAGCTTCCAGGTGTTGAAGAGCCGATAGCGCCCCCCGCCCAGGGCCTCGGCCCTGAGGGGACCCCAGGCGAGGTCCCGCAGGTTGCGGCCATCCTTCGGATCGATTTCCATGGTGGACCAGACCCGGTCGGCCTTGCCTTCCACCACGCCGCAGAGGAAGCCCTCGGAGACCTGCATGGGATAGGCGATGGGGTCGATGCGCACGACCTGACCCGTGGGCTCCAGGGCCTCGACCCGGGCTTCGCTGGTGAGGGGGCGGGCCCAGGCGAGGGTCAGCCCCTCGATCACCACGTTCTCGCACCGGATCAGGCCCAGGGTGCTCATCTCGCCGTGGCACAGCAGCCTTGCCCCCGGTCCCGAGAGCACCGTGCCCCGATGATCCTCCAGGAGCAGCCCGTAGGCCCGGGGACGGCGCACGGTGGTGTTGGACTGGGCGTGGGTGCGGCGCTGGGCCCGTTCCGGACGGAGCATGTAGGTCCCGGGCGCCAAGCGAACCTGGGTACCGGGAACCCTCCGTGCCGCATCCAGCAGGGCCTGGAGGGCCAAGGTCACATCCTTCCCCGTGTCGGGCTTCACCCCATGGGCTGCGCCTTCCAGCACCGGTCCCGGAGCCGCAGCCAGGACCGACATGCCCACCACCCCGCAGGGCATCAGGAAGCGCAAAAGCATCGGGAGTCTCCAGAAATGAAACCGGTTTCACCATTATGTCGGGTGCCCTGGGAGGTTCAGGACGTTTTTTTCAGCCCACCCCATCCAGACGTCCCATCTTTTCGTTAAAGAGTCATCCGCACTTCTTCTCCGGGCGGAATCCAATCCCCGAGGTGTTCCCATGTCCGCCCTCTTCACCGGTTTCGTGCGCCATCGCCGCTTCAGCCCGCGGAAGCACGATTTCACCTACCCGGTGTTCATGGCCCTTCTGGATGTGGACGACTTGGCAGGGTCCATGGCGGTTTCCCGGCTCCTGGGCTACAACCGGTTCGCCTGGGCGGGTTTCGACGAAAGGGACCACCTGGGGGACCCCCAACGGCCCCTGCGGGACCGGCTGCGGGACGATGCGGAGGCCCAGGGCCACGCGTTTCCCGAGGGCCGGGTGGAACTGCTGACCAACCTCCGCTTCTGGGGCTACTGCTTCAATCCCGTGAGCTACATCTACGCCTACGACCTGGAAGGCCGCCTGGCCCTCCTGGGTGCGGAGGTCACCAACACCCCCTGGAAGGAGCGCATCGTCTACTGGATGCGCCCGGAGACCGAGGCCAAGGCCTGGGCCTTCACCGTGCCCAAGGCCATGCATGTGTCCCCCTTCATGCCCATGGACCTGAGCTACCGCTGGACCCTCACCCCTCCCGGGGAGGCCCTCAAGGTGCGCATGGCCCTCCACCAAGGTGTCGACCTGGTCTTCGACGCCGACCTCGATCTGGCCCGCCGCCCCTGGACGGCCCGGGAGATTCGTCGGGTTCTGCTGCGATTCCCCTTTCACACCCTCAAGGTCATTTCCGCCATCCACTGGGAGGCTCTGAAGCTATGGCTCAAGCAAACACCCATCCATACCCATCCGTCCAAGACCGCCCCGACCTCCTGAGCGCAGGGGCCCAGCGCTTGATGCTCCGGGGCTTGGCCCGCCTGGCCACGGGGCACCTGGAAATGCGCACCCGGGAAGGCACCTTTGCCTTTGGCGACCCCACCTCCGACCTTCGGGCGGTGGTGGAGGTTCACGACGCCCGCACCTTCCGCCTGGGGGTGCTTCGGGGTGAGGTGGGCTTCGGGGAAGCCTATGTCCTGGGCTACTGGTCCAGCCCCGACCCCGTGGCCGTGGTACGGGTGGCGGTGGCCAACATGGCGGCCGTCGACACCAGCGGGGGCCCCCTGGCCTGGATGGGCCGGGCCCTGGCCCGCCTGCGCCACCTGGGCAGGGACAACACCCGGCAGGGCTCCAGGCGGAACATCGCCGAGGACTACGATCTGGGCAACGATTTCTACCGGCTCTGGCTGGATCCCACCATGGCCTACAGTGCGGCCTTCTTCCCGACCTCGGAGGCCACCCTGGAGGAGGCCCAGGTGGCCAAGTACGACCGCATCTGCCGACGCCTCCGCCTGGGCCCCCAGGACCATGTGCTGGAGATCGGCACGGGCTGGGGGGGCTTTGCCATCCACGCGGCCACCCACACGGGCTGCCGGATCACCACCACCACCATCAGCGCCCAGCAGCATGCCTATGCCACCGCCAAGATCCAGGAACTGGGGCTCCAGGACCGGGTGGAGGTGCTCCTGAAGGACTACCGGGACCTGGAGGGCACCTACGACAAGGCCGTGTCCATCGAGATGTTCGAAGCCGTGGGTCTGAAGCACTACGACACCTACTTCGGGGCCGTGGACCGGCTCCTGAAGCCCGGGGGCGCCTTCCTCCTGCAGACCATCACCATGAACGAGCGCCGCTTCCCCGCCTACATCCGCAGCACGGACTGGATCCAGCAGTACGTCTTCCCGGGCGCGGAGCTGGCCTCCCTCTCGGAGATCCAGAAGAGCCTGAGCCGGGCCACCCAGTGCTCGATATTCTTCCTGGAGGACTTCGGGGTTCACTACGCCAAGACCCTGGCGGCCTGGCGGGAGCGCTTCCACGCCCGGATCGCGGAGGTGCGGGAGCTGGGCTTTGACGGACGCTTCGAGCGGCTCTGGGACTACTACCTGGCCAGCTGCGAGGGGGCCTTCCGCGCCCGGTACATCGGCGTGGTGCAGATGCTCATCGCCAAGAACGGCACCCAGGCGCCCCTGCTGGACGAGCCCTGGAGTCGGCCATGAGTCCTTCCCTGGAGCTCTGGATCCAGGGGATTCCCCTTGCCCTGGGCCTGCCCTTCCTGGCCTGGCTGCTGTATCTGCGCACGGACCGGGCGGATTGGATCGATGTGGCCTGGGCCGCCAGCCTGGGGGCGCTGGCCGTGCTCTTTGCCTACCACGGGACGGGGGATTCCTCCCGGCGGATCCTGGTGGGGTTGGCTGGGGGAGCCTGGGGCCTGCGCCTGGCCACCCACCTGGCCATCCGCGTCGGGGGTGATGCCCATGAGGACGGCCGTTACCTCCAGCTCCGGAAGGAGTGGGGGGGCAACCTCCGCCTGAAGTTCCTGGGGTTCTTCCTCTTCCAGGGGGTCCTCAACCTGGTGCTGTCCCTGCCCTTCCTCTTCTCCGCCACGAGCCCCAGCCTGGGTATTCCCTGGTGGACCTGGGCGGGCACGGGCCTGGCGTTCCTGGCGGTGCTGGGGGAAGGCCTGGCGGATGCCCAACTGCGGGCCTTCAAAGCCGATCCCGGGAACCGGGGCCAGGTATGCCGCCGGGGCCTCTGGGCCTGGAGCCGCCACCCCAACTACTTCTTCGAGTGGCTCGTGTGGATGGGCTTCGCCCTGGCGGCCCTGGGTACGGCCTGGAGCCTGCTGGCCTTCCTTGCTCCCCTTCTCCTCCTTCACTTCCTCACGCGGGTGACAGGAATTCCCGCCACGGAGGCCCAGTCCCTGCGCAGCAAGGGCGAGGCCTACCGCGCCTACCAGCGGGAGGTGAGCCCCTTCATTCCCCTGCCCCCGAAAGGAACGGTGCGCCCATGACCACCCAGAC
>CAZPUI010000563.1:0-3922 GCA_964589695.1 uncultured Solibacteraceae bacterium
TGTCCCGTGCCCCGGGAGTTGCAATTCTGCGGCACCACCCGCCGGGGCGAACTCCCGCCGGACTTGCAGGTGGAGCTCTACCAGAACGGAGCCCTGGTCAGTTTCGAGAAGCCCCGATCCGATGGCCAGTATGAGTTCCGGGACATCTCCCTCATCTACGGCCGAAACGACCTTCGCCTGGTGTTCTACGGTCCGGGGGGGGAGCGCCGGGAGGAGGTCTTCCGCTCCGATGTGAACCCCCTTCAGACCCCCAAGGGGGAGTTCTACTATCGCCTCTCGGGACTGGATCCCCGGGAGGCCCAGGAACGTGGCGCCCTGGAAGCGGCCTACGGTCTTTCGGAAAATCTGAGTCTGGCCACGGCCCTGGCGGGCCAGCGGCAGGGCCTCGGGGCATTCCATGGCTACGGCACCCTGGCCCTGCGCGGCTTCTGGAATGGGGTTTCCGGCCAACTGGGCGCCGCCAAGGACCTGCGTCAGGGGCACGCCCTGGAGGGCACCCTCCAGGCCCGGGTGGGATCTGCCGCCCTCACCCTTCGCCGATCGGAACTCTTCCGCGGCTACGACAGCGAGGCCTTCCAGTCGAGTTTCAATGTGCCGATCCGAAGTCGCACGGAGGTGGAACTCACCTCCCTGCTCCCCTCCACCGCACTGCCCCTGCTGACCCTGCAGGGGGGTGGGCGCAGGGATCGCCTGGTGAACGGGGGCAGGGCCGACACCCTCCTCCTGCGCGCCGCCTCAGGTTGGCGAGGCTACTTCCTGTCCAACAGCCTCAACTGGATCCGCACCCGCACCAGCCCGCAAGGCCCCTCCTCGCTCCATACCCAGGGCCAATTGATGCTCAGCAAGTTCACCTCGGTGGTGAATGTCCGCGGCGACCTTCGCTATCGGGTGGATGGCCACCAACGGCTGGAGGATGCTGGCTTCCAGGTGGACACCCCGGCCCTGAGGGAGGGCTGGAACTTCACGGGGGAATACCGCCGTCTGGTGGCCAGAGGGGACAACCATTGGCAAGTGGGGTTCCACAAGACCCAAGGCGCCTTCGCCCTGGGGGCCCAGGTGGGCTGGTCCCGCAGCCTCGGCCTCCAAGCCTTCGTGAACCTGCAACTCGGCCTGGGCCGGGAGCCCCGGCGGGGGCGCTGGACCTGGGACGCCCGCTCTGCGGCCCGGACCGCCAGTGTGAGTGCCCAGGCCTACCTGGACCTCAACGGCAATGGGCGAAGGGATGGGGATGAAAAACCCCTCGAAGGGGCCCGCTTCCTGGTGAACGGGGCCATTCGGCGAGAATCCGCGGGTTCGGAGGGCTTTGCCCACCTGCCCCACCTGCCCGAGGGCGCCGACACCGTGATCGCCCTGAACCCCGAGAGCCTCGAGGACCCCGCCCTCCGTCCCGCCACCCGGGGACATCGCATCCTGACCCGTTCGGGCCTGGCGGTGGCCCTGGACTTCCCCGTGGTGGGCATCGGGGAGGTGGATGGCACCCTCTACCTGCACCAGGACGGCGGCCGAAAATCCCAGGCGGGGGTGCTGGTGGAGGTGCGGGATGCCCAGGGGAAGGTGGGGCAGGAGACCCGCAGCGCCTATGACGGCTACTTTGCGTTCACCGATTTGAAACCTGGCACCTACGAACTGCGGGTGAACCCCCAGGACGCCGCCCGCCAGGGCCTGAGGCCCCGGGGCAGCCGCACCCTGGTCTTCTCCCCCGCAGGGACCCTGCTGGAGGGACAGAATCTGGAAGTGGAACGGAGCCAAGGGGCCAGACCTGGCTCCTGAGCCCATGTCCACCACCCCCTTGGGTGGAGGGTTGGCAGGAGGGGCCGCAGGAGTGCAGCCTGACCAGCACGGGGCGGTCTTGGGAGTCGCCTAACCCAGCAGCGCGAGAATCTTGGCCAGCCTTTCTTCCTTTTCCGCCGCGGAAGCCCGCTGTTTGGCCACGGCCTCCGCCGGGGCCTTGGCCAGGAAGCCCTCGTCCGACAGACGGGCACGCAGGGAGGGGAGTTCCAGTTCCAGCTTGGCCTTTTCCTTTTCCAGCTTGGCCCGCTCCGCCGCCGGATCCTTGAGCCCCGCCAACTCCAGGGCCACTTCGCCTCCAGGGATGATGGCCACGGCCCGGGTGGCCCCGGCCACCTGGGAGGTGAAGGTCACCCCCTCCAGCCTGGCCATGGACTTGAGGGCCTCGGTGAAGGGTTCCAGGACCGCCAGGGAACAGAAGGCGGGCACCCGCTTGGCAGGATCAACACCGTTTTCGGCCTTGAGCCGAAGCAGGCTGCTGAGGACCTCCTGGAAGCGGGGCACCAGGGTGGGATCCCCACCTTGCCTGCCCAGGATGGCCGCATCCTGGGGCCAAGATCGTGCGGCCAGAAGCCGTGGCTCACCTTCGGGGAGGCGCTCCACCATCAGGGCCTCGTGGATTTCCTCCGTCAGGAAGGGCACGAAGGGGTGGAGGGCCCGCAGCAGGATGTCCATGAAGTGCAGGATGGCCGCCTTCTGCCCAGGGGTCCCATTCTGGAGGTTGACCTTGGCCAGTTCGATGTAGGTGGCGCAGAAGTCATCCCACACCAAGTGGTACAGCGTCTCCGCCGCCTCGTGGAAACGGAATTCCTCCACGGCCCGGGTGACGGTACCGAGTTCATCCCGCAGCCTTCCGATCATCCAATGCTCGGCCTCGCCCAGCTCGGGTTCCACCCCCAGGGTCACCTCATCGGTCAGGCTCATCTGCACGAAGCGGGCGGCGTTCCATAGCTTGTTGCAGAAGTTCCGGCAGGATTCCAGGGCACCTTCCGAGAGGGAGATGTCCGTGCCTGGGCTCGCCATGCGGGCCAAGGTGAAGCGAAGGGCGTCGGTCCCGTACTTCTCCATGGTCACCACGGGATCGATGACATTGCCCTTGGTCTTGGACATCTTGGAGCCGTGCTCATCCCGCACCAGGCTGTTGAAGTAGACGGCCTTGAAGGGCACCTCCTTCATCCAGGTATTCCCGGACATCACCATGCGGGCCACCCAGAAGAAAAGGATGTCATAGCCCGTGATGAGCACATCCGTGGGGTAGTAGCGGGCCAAGTCCTCGGTCGCTTCGGGCCACCCAAAGACGCTGAAGGGCCACAGGGCGGAGGAGAACCAGGTGTCCAAGGTGTCGCTGTCCTGGGTGAGGGTCTGGGCGC
Organism: uncultured Solibacteraceae bacterium; assembly: GCA_964589695.1. Classification (GTDB taxonomy): domain Bacteria; phylum Acidobacteriota; class Holophagae; order Holophagales; family Holophagaceae; genus CAZPUI01. The sequence continues at coordinate 3,159 of CAZPUI010000563.1, forward strand.
CGCACTTGGCGCAGGCCACAGGCGCCTCCAGCTCCACGTGCAGTTCGCCGCAGGCATCGCAGGTCCATGCGGGAATGCGATGCCCCCACCAAAGCTGACGGGAGATGCACCAGTCCTGGATGTTCTCCAGCCAGTGCTCCCACACCGTCTCCCAGCGCTCAGGAGTGAATCGGATGGCCCCGGAACGAACGCTCTCCAGGGCGGACTTGGCGGCATCCTTGACATCCATGAACCACTGGGTCGAGACCAGAGGCTCCAGCACGGCACCGCTACGGTCACTGACACTCACCTGGTGGGTGTAGTCCTCGATCTTTTCCAGGAGACCCAGGGCTTCCAGATCCGCCACGACGGCCTTGCGGCAGGCAAAGCGGTCCAGGCCGACATAGTTGTCCCCGGCGGCAGAGGTCATCTTGGAGTCGAAGCCGATGACGGTGATGCTCGGCAGGCCCAGGCGCTTGCCCGCGGCGTGGTCGTTGGGATCGTGGGCCGGTGTGAGCTTCACGCAGCCCGTGCCGAAGGTCGGGTCCACCATGGGATCCGCCACCACGGGAATCTGCCGACCCGTGAGGGGCAGGTTCACCATCTTCCCCACCAGGTGGGCATAGCGCGCATCCTCGGGATGGACCGCCACACCCGTATCCCCCAGCATGGTCTCGGGACGGGTGGTGGCCACCACCATGTGTCCGCTGCCATCCGCCAGTGGGTAGCGCAGGTGCCAGAGCTTGCCGCGCTTTTCCTCGTACTTCACTTCCAGGTCCGACAGG
>CAZPUI010000564.1:0-3922 GCA_964589695.1 uncultured Solibacteraceae bacterium
GAGCCCCCGGTTCAGCCCCACCCTGATCCTGGGCCGCCTCATCGTCCAGCGACAGACGCCGGAATGGGTGGCCGCCAAGCCCAAGCACCTGGCCTGGAGCATGGGCGTGGGCCTGTCGGCGACCATGTTCGTCCTCATGGTGGCCATGAACACCTATGGCCCCATCAGCGGCATCATCTGCCTGGTGTGCCTCGTGTTCCTGTTCTTCGAAACAGCCTTTGGCATCTGCCTGGGGTGCGCGTTCTACGGCCTGGTGTACCGGGAGAAGCCCGTGCTCTGCCCCGGGGAGGTGTGCAAGCCCAAGGAACGCCACGAAGCCCAGCGGGTTTCCCTCGGCCAGATCTTGGTGGTCCTGGCGATCGCTGGCCTCACGGTGGCCGGGGTCATGACCTTCCAGACGCAGCTGAGGGATCGGCCGAGGCCCTTGTTGGCGCCCGCAGAGGGGCGATAGAGGCCGGGCAGGTTCGGTGTGACGACGGGTTTCCTCATGCACCCAGCCCCCTGGACCGATGAGCCTTCCTCGGACCCGAGGTCTTGCCATGGCTCACTCCCCTTTCTTTTGGACCGTGCGCACCGTCCTGTTGGCCCTGAGCCTGCCCCTGGTGGCCTGGGGGGGTGCCCAGGGATCACTAACGGGCAAGGGGATGAAGGATACGGTACCCCTGGGACACCGGGTACGCGAGGGAGCACGGGACCTTCCCGCCACGCGCCTGGGCACCCCTTTCGGCAACGCCCCCACCCCATTGGCCTTGGCGCCCCGTCCCCAAACCCGGAGCGATTTCAACGGGGACGGCAGGTCGGATCTGCTCTGGCGACGGGGACAAACGGGAATGGTCTACGCCATGCCCATGCTGGGGGCCTCCGCAGGGCCCGGCGCGGTGATTTGGACGGAACCCAATCCGGATTGGGAGATCGTGGCCACCGGGGATCTCGATGGAAACGCCACCACCGACATCCTGTGGTGGAACCGCACCACGGGCATGGTGTACGGGATGCTGGTGGATGGGTTGGCTGCCACGGGAGGCGCGGTCGTGCACGTGGAGCCCGACACGAACTGGCAAATCCAAGCCCTTGCGGATTTCGATGGCGATGGCCGCAGGGATCTTCTGTGGCGAAATCTGGGCACGGGCATGGTCTACCTGATGCCCTTGAATGGGCTTGCCCAAAGCCCCGGGGCGGTGATCTGGATTGAACCCAGCCTGGATTGGCAGATCGTGGGCGCGGCGGATTTCAATGGAGATGGCCGCGCGGACGTCCTCTGGCGCAATAGGGACACGGGCATGGTCTACCTGATGCTCATGGAGGGCACCACCGTGCAGGCGGGAAGCGTGCTGTACCAGGAGCCCGATACGGCCTGGGACATCGCCGCCCTGGCGGACTTCAATGGGGACGGCACCACGGACCTCGTCTGGCGGAACGCCATCACGGGGAGCGTGTACGCCATGCCCATCCTTGGCGCGGCCCCGCAGGGGGGGACCCTGGTTTGGACCGAGCCCGATCCCACCTGGCAGATTCTGGCCGCCGGTGATTATGACGGGGATGGCAAGGACGACCTGATGTGGTGGAACCGCACCACGGGCGCGACCTACGCCATGCTGCTGGACGGTGCGTCCATCAAGGCCGGGAGCATGGTCTGGGAGGAGCCCGACACCTGCTGGCAGATCCAGGGACGAAGCGCCCGACTCACCCACCGCGCGACCTACCCCTTGACCATCTCGGAACCCATCGGAACCCCCCGGACCGCCGAGGTGCTGCAGAACGGAATCCCCCTGCCCCGGGACCTGGAGTGGCTGGACCCCTCGCGGATCAGCGTGGTGGACGCTTCGGGCCAGGTGCTTCCCGCCCAGTTCGAGGTCCTGAGCCGGTGGGGCGGGGGGAAGCAGAGCCAAAAGCCCATCCAGTGGCTGCTGGTGGCCTTCCCCGCCTCCGTGGGTGGGAACGCCATCACCCGGGCAACCCTGGTCTATGGCCCCCGACGCCAACCCCAGGCCCCCCCCCAGGTGGGGGTGGTGGAGGGTCTCACCGAGGTTTCCGTGGACACGGGCGCCGCCCGTTTCATCGTCCCTCGTCTCACCCCTGGACTGATCAGCCGCGTCGAGCTGGCCACCGGTCCCCTGGTCTGGGGCGGGGGTGGATTCACCCTTCAGGTGGATGACAAACCCACCCTGACCGCCCTGCCCCCCACCGACGTGCGGGTGGAGCGCCAGGGGGCCCTGGTGGTGACGGTGAGGGTGGCAGGGCACTTCGACGCGCCCCCCTATGGGACCACATCATGGAGGTACCTGGCGCGCCTGACCTTCCGGGCGGGCTCCCCGGTGGCACAGCTGGACCTGGGGTTCACCTGGCCTTGGGACAAGGCCGATGCGGGACAACTGGATGTTCGCAGTCCCGACGATGTGCTCACCGTGCACCGCGCCACCTGGACCCTGCCCCACCAGTTGGCGGGCCCCTTGGCGGCCCACGTGTCCTGCACCGATGCCCTGAGCCTCTCCGGGTCCCTGGAGACCGGGGCCCGGGCCTGGATCACCCAGAAGGGCCGGGACGCCATGACCGCACCGGCGGCCTTCGAAGCCGGCCTGGGGCCCCAGGCCGGCCAAGGCACCTACGCGACCCGAGCCATGGTGGGCCTGGGGGGCACCCAAGGTCGCCTGGCCGCGGCCATCGATCGCATGCGTTTCTATGAGCCCCAGGGCCTGGAGGTGGATGGCCAAGGGCTCAAGGTCCACATGGTGGCGGGTCGAGCGCCCCTGGGGCCGTACATGGGCGCCTTTGCGCGCATCGCCCTGGGTGCCTACCCCGCGGACCGCTCCTGGACGGGGATCCGCGACACCCTGCTGGCCGAGCTGGAGGCAGGCCTGATGGCCTGGCCAAGCGCTGCGAATGCCGCTCGCAGCGGCGCCTTCATGGAGCTTTGGGATGGCCGGAACCATGCCGACGCCCAGACCTATGCCCAGAAGCTGGACCAGGTGAGCACCAACACCCTGGAGGCCTATGTGGCCTATGGCATGCATGGCTTCATGACCTACGGCCTGCCCGTGCGGTACTGGGATCCCTGGTACCAGGAATTCGGAGACACCAGCACCTGGAACGGCTACTTCCTGGGGGGAACCTTCTCGGACTACCACCACACCCTGTCCAATCCCACCCGCGCCTTCGCCCGCACGGGCCAACCCGAGCTGCTCCGGGGCCTCGCCTTCCCTGGGGCCAGGCGCATGCTCCACACGATGATCGTGCAGGGGGACCTTCAGGGGCCCGTGGGGAACTTCGTTGGCTGGGCACCCATCGGCTACGGGGCCTACCGTTCGGACTTCAACAGCAGCCACTCCTACTTCGAGAACCTCTTCCTGTACTACTACCTGACGGGCGACACGCACGTGCTGGAGGTGCTGCTCCCTGCGGCGGACCAGCAGCGCCGCGGGTACGCCCGCCGGATGGACGGCACCCTGGTGGATCCCTGGGAACCACCCCTCAATACCTGGCGACTGACCACGGACCGCGTTTCCAACCAGATGGCCGCCATCAACTGGTTCCTGGGGCATGCCAGCGAGGATGCCAGCTTCCTGGAGGATTTCTCGAACCAGATGGCCCGTATCGTGGAGCGGCATACGGCCCTGCTCCGCAGGAATCCGCATGAATATGCCTTCATCTCGGACGCGGACCTGGAAGCCAGCGGAGGTCAGCAGCTGGTCACAGGCCAGGCCTGGCTCATGACCTTCTACGCCATGGAAAATCTCTGGCGCCTTCGGCAGGAATTCGGCAATGTGCCCCTCAGCCGGGATGGGATCACCGTGGACCGTATGCTGGTGGGGACAGCCCGAGGCTTCTGGGACTTCAATGCCTGGCTCCATCCCGCCGTGGGTGAGACCCCTGCGGGCGATGGAACGGTCGAAGGCACCTGGGCCACGGCCCTGGTGGTGGACTG
>CAZPUI010000565.1:0-3902 GCA_964589695.1 uncultured Solibacteraceae bacterium
CACGAGGCCCATGGCCGTGTAACAGGAGGCGCGGTCGGGGCAGATGATGCGGAAGGCCAGCCAGTCGTGGATGTCCTCCAGCCCCTTCTCCTGGATGCCCATCTTCCGCCAGACCCCATACATGTGCTTCTTGCGGCCCGAAAGGGTGGCCTTGATGCCGTAGGACACCAGGGCGGCCCGGAGGGTGCCGTCCAGGTCCTCCACCATGACCCGGCTCTTCTCCCACTTGGCATCCATGGCCGCCTTGAGCTCCTCGTAGCGCACGGGTTCCAGGTAGCGGAAGGCCAGATCCTCCAGCTCGTCCCGCACCTTGCCCATGCCAAGCCGGTTGGCCAGGGGGGCGTAGAGTTCCAGGGTCTCGTGGGAAATGCGTCGCCGCTTCTCCTCCCGCATGGAGTCCAGGGTCCGCATGTTGTGCAGCCGGTCCGCAAGCTTCACCAACAGCACCCGCACATCCTTGCCCATGGCCACCAGGAGCTTCCGCACATTCTCGGCGTTGAGCATGGTGCGGTCGGTGATCTCCAGCTTGCTCATCTTGGTGAGCCCGTCGACGATCTCCACCACCTCTTCCCCGAATTTCTTGCGGACCTCTTCCAGGGTGAGGAGGGTGTCCTCCACCGTGTCGTGGAGCAGCCCGCAGGCGATGCTCACGGCATCCAGGCGCCATTCCGCGAGGCTCTGGGCCACCAGGAGGGGGTGGAAGAAGTAGGGTTCGCCGCTGCGGCGCTTCTGGTTGGCATGGGCGGTGCGCCCTGCTTTGTAGGCTCGGTTCAGGAGTCCAAGGTCGCCGTCGGGGTGGAAATGCAGGAAGGTATCCCGGACCAGTTGGAAGGTTCCGTCCAGGGTGAGGCAGTGCTCGTGGCCAAGGGTAGACCCTCCGCCATCGCGGAGGGCAGCTCCGGTGCTACTGTCGTCATCGGCCATACCCAGAGTGTGTCTCACGCTTCCACCGAATGCCAGGGGGCTCCCCCAACCTTCTGATGACCAAGCTGCTTCGATGTCCCAATCCCGCCACATCTTAGGGAACCGCACACGCACAGGCAGGGCATGCCTGGGTGGGGTGCGGCCCCCTGGGGCGGTCTGCTGAAAGATGGTGCCCATGATGAATGCTCAAAGGCTCACCCTGGACCAGGCCCTGGAACGTCTCCACGAGGCCCTGGAGCCCGCCTCCCTGCCCGCGGTGGTGGCGGACCGCGACGATCCGCCCGCGGACCGCAGTTCCATGGACGGTATGGCCCTCCGGGCCGAGGATGGCCTGCAGCCCCGGCGGCTGACGGGCATCCTCCACGCGGGGGACGAACCCGGTGGCCACAGGGTGGAGGCCGGCACCTGCGTTCAGATCATGACGGGGGCCGTGGTGCCTCCCGGAGCCGACACCGTGGTCCCCATCGAGGATGTGGAACTGGAGGAGGGCAGGGTGCTGCTGCTCCAGGCCCCCCAGCGCGGCAGGTTCATTCGGGTGCGGGGGGAACAGGCCCGCATGGGGGATCGCCTGGCGGAACCTGGCCCACGCACCGCTGCACGGATTGGACTCATGGCCCAGGTGGGTACCCCCCTGCCACCCCTCCGGCGCATCCGGGTGGGGTTGGCCAGTACGGGGGACGAGGTGGTGGCCCACCCCGCCCCCCATCAAATCAGGGATTCCAATGGCCCCATGCTGCGGGAATTGGCCACCCTTCTCGGGGCCGAGGTCCACCTCATGCCCCCCGTACCCGATGACCTCCAGGAGCTGGCGCGATTCATCGAGCGAGGGCGAAACTTCGACATCGTGCTCACCAGCGGTGGGGTCTCCATGGGGGTCAAGGACCATCTCCCCCGAGCCCTGGAACTGGCCGGGGCGGACCTCCTCTTCCATCGCATCCAGCTCAAGCCCGGCAAGCCCATGCTGGCAGCCCTCCTGGGACCCACCCTCTTCCTGGGGCTGCCGGGCAATCCCGTGAGCGCCTACCTGAACGCCCGCATCTTCCTGCCCCTGGCCCTCGCCCGCCTCCAGGGTCGGCCGGTGCCCAGCCTTTGGCGTCAGGGCCGGTTGACCTCCCCCGTGGAGAATCCTGATGACCGTCCCTTGCTCCACCCCTGCGGGTTGGAAGGCTCGGAACTCTTCCCACTGCCCAGCAAAGGCAGCGCCGACCTCGTGCGGCTGGCCCAGGCCGACGTCTGCGCTTGGATTCCCCCGGGCGGGTTGGGGGCAGAGGAGACGCGGTACCTGGAGGTGATCTGAAGGGTGAGGGGTTGATGGGCAGGGAGGGCCTGGTCCTGCCGCCGGTCACCTCGTTCCCGGGGCATCCCGAAGGACCTGGTGGCGACGTTCCTGGGCCAGCAGGGCATAGAACGTGACCCACTTGCTGGGGGCTCCCCGAGGGCCGGCCTTGAGCAGGGACTGGGGGGCAGTCCAGTCAAGGATGTACCGCCCCTGGGCGTCCCGCTTGTCCTCCAGCACCTGCCAGGCGCGGTCCAGCCGTGGATCGGCACCGTAGCCCATGAGGCTGAGGGGAACCACAATGTCGAGCACGCCCGCGCCATAGGTGAAGGGGAAAATCGTTTGGGAGGCCTCTCGGGTGACGAACCGTTGGGGGTTCCTGGACTGGAAAAGGCCTTCACGATTCAGGAAATACGCCACCGTGGTCGTGCAGTCCGGGGTGTCCCAGAGCTCGGGGAGGGCCGCGTAGGCCATGAGGACCTTGGCGCTTCCCCGGGCACAACTGCGGACCTTCCCCTTGCGCTTCCCTTCGTGCAGATCGCAGAGGTGGCCACGGTCAAAGCGGTGGGAGGTTCGCATCAAGGTGATTGTTCGTTCGATCCTTGGGTCTCCGCCATACCCCAGCATCAGAAAGGTCCGAACGTTGTAGCCGAAGAGACAGGACAGGTGCATCCAGAAATCCCCATCCGGTGATTGGAGGTTGAGATACCGCTCCGCCGCCATGGCCACCCCGGGGTCTCGACGGTCCAGCCCCAATTCCGCCAGCATGGCCAGCGCATAGTGGGTGGTGGCAAAGGCCCCATATTCCACCCCGTCCCCCAGCCACTGGCCGTGGCTGTTCTTCTGACGCCAGGTGCCCTGGGGGGTCATGCGATCCAGGATGGTGCGCACGGCGCGGCTTTCAGGCAGTGTCTTCCTGAGGGCCAGGGCCTCGGGGTGATGGAGGGGGATCCCCAGGAGTTCCGTCATCGTGCGGAAGCGGATCGAAGGTTCCGAAGGGTCCAAAAGCCAATCGAGGATGGAAGAAGGGATCATGGTGGCAGCATTGCACAAGGGGTGACGCTGCGGAATTGGCGGGGCCAAGTCCGCAGCAGGCTCCGGGGGAGCCTGCGTTCGGGGGCGACTCCCAAAGAAAGGCGCCCCTTGGGCTCCGTTGGGGTTTGTTGGTGATCCGACCACCCGCGGCACTGGCTGGGCCCGCGCATCCGGCTGCGCCGGAACGGTAAGGACAGGGGCCCCGTCTCCGCGAGGGAAGTGAGCGGGAGCAGGCCACAGTGTGGCCTGCGATAGACGGGGGCCCCGTCTCCGCGAGAGAAGCGAGCGGGAGCAGGCCACAGTGTGGCCTGCGATAGACGGGGGCGTCCTTACCTTGCGCTTTCGGCCCGCCATTGCCGATTCGAATCCTCGCCCCCTCGGACTTGGCGTGGCCAAGTCCGGAGCAGGCTCCGGGGGAGCCTGCGTTCGGGGGCGACATCCAAAGAAAGGCGCCCCTTGGGCTCCGTTGGGGTTTGTTGGTGATCCGACCACCCGCGGCACTGGCTGGGCCCGCGCATCCGGCTGCGCCGGAACGCTTCGCACGCATGCGTGCTCCGCTTGCGCTTGCGGCCCGCCATTGCCGATTCGAATCCCTCTTTCTCTTATACAAGTGGCGCCCCTTGGGCTCCGTTGGGGTTTGTTGGTGATCCGACCACCCGCGGCACTG